>JAYYJN010000102.1:0-5483 GCA_036146215.1 Planctomycetota bacterium | reverse complement strand
CGTCGGCCAATCATCGAATCGCGTGGCAATGGTTGCGAGCCCTGCATAGAGTCGAAGCTGCAGACGCTTGAGCCGCATCGAATCACCGTCATAAGACTCAAGCAACTCGCGGGCTTTATCAAAAGCGAGCGAAGCGTCAGTATTACGATTTTCCTGGAATGCCAAGTTGCCTAAGAGCAAAAATGTTTCTGGATCTTCCGGATACTTTCGGGCCGCCGTATCGAGGGCATTGACCGCCATCTCAACTCGATTTTTTTCGATGTACAAATCGGCAAGCATGAGTTCTGCCGGTGGTAGCTCGGGATATTTCTGTGTAGCCTCTTCAAAATCTTTAAGGGCTGCAGCTATGTCGCGCGCATTAAACTTTTCGATCCCCTCAAATACTTCCGGATACTTTTTTGCCCAGTCAGCCGCGCTGACGGCCATATTTCCAGATTGCCCCTGGACCCCGTCCCCCGGTTGTGCAAATCCTTGCTCATGGGCACCGCCCACAGCGACATACAACGTTATGGCTGATACTATGTGCCGCAGAAATAATCGCTTACTGCAATGCATCGCGTTCTCCCACCTGACGCTCGAAAATCTTAGCTTCCCTCTTTAATATCGGCATTCTGGTATGGCAGTGTCAACTCATTTCCCAGCTGAAAATTGGCATCAATCAGCATAACAGGTCTGAAAGGCATCATTACGCGCGGCACCGTTTACCCAGATAGAAGCATCCTCTTTTGCCTTCTAAGAAATGTCGTTAGAAATAGTGCTCTCCGCCGCTGGTCCCAGATGCCCGCCCGTATGCTGTTAAGAATTTATGTTGCAAACTCAATTCCTTTTTGTGACCTGTCAGGTTGGTAGCGAATCGATTCTCAAGCAGAATCTTTCCAAAGAGGGTCTGCGATTCTCTTTTTCACGACCTGGATTTCTAACATTCAAACTCCCCCGCCCATACTCGTTAGATGAGCCGTATTCATTGCATGATCCGTTTGCCCGCAGTTATGGACTTTGCTTCGGGAAGGTCGCTGCAGAAACGGAGATTTCGGGAGCAGCCCGCGTTTGGGAGAAATTATCCGCCGTTCCGTTCAACAAACTCCATGTTTGGCCTCGCGATCGGGCCCCTGCAGGTCAACGGAACTTTCATCCGGGACTCAACGATCACTCAAAGGCTGCCGAACAGGCACTCCTGCAAAAGGTCCCTCCGGGCCAATTAATTCGTTCAAATTTAAAAAGCGACATCAGCCAAAATATCGGCCGTCGCAATGACCATATCTTGGATTGCATTCTCGTCGACCCTGGAGAATGGTGGATCGGCGCACACCGTGTGGATCGGTGGGTCCAAAGGTGGCCGGGGGGATTCTGGACCGGGGGGGAGCCGGTTGAAATGGTTTCCCGAGCCTTCCTCAAAATGTCAGAGGCCCTGGAGTGGGTCTGTTGGCCTATCAAAGCGGGACAGCGTTGCGTCGAACTCGGGTGTGCTCCAGGTGGATCGAGCCAGGCACTTTTGAGCCACGGGTTGCGAGTCGTCGGTATCGACCCAGCAAAGGTCGATCCAAAGATTGTTGCACACCCAGATTTTCTTCATCTCCGCAAGCGCAGCGGTGATGTACGGGTCCGAGATTTTCAGGATTTTCAGTGGCTCACGGCCGACATGAATATTGCTCCCAATGATACGTTGGCTGAAGTGGAGCGGATCGTAACTCATCGGGGCAATCGGATTCGCGGGCTGATCCTCACCCTTAAGTTAAACGATTGGAATTTAGCGGAGCAGGTTCCCGCCTATCTTGAGCGGATCCGCGGCTGGGGATATCCGCGTGTTCGGGCCAGGCAACTCAGCCACAATCGTCAGGAAATTTGTCTTGCCGGCCTGAGACCACAGCAAAAAACCAGACGTCGAAAACCTGTTTCCCGCTCTAACGCAAAACGTCGCTGATAGCCCCGTGTCCTGTCACCCTAACGTCCGTAAAAGACGCTTTCGCTGCCCGCTCCGATAGCGATGACTGCGTATTCGCACCGCAACGGATCTTCACGGCAAAGAGGCCTGCAATGCTAGAACAAAAAGAAATTTCAGTCCTTCTCCGCCCCAAGAACAATTCATGTTGACTGCATGCCAGGGGCTTGGTATTTAACCGCCGCTCTTGATCTTTTGTGGTCGGATTGTCTTCTTTTGCGGGAAGAGAGATAGCGCGTGTTCCCACTTAAACAGGTCCTTTGTTTTGCGCTGGTTGCCGCAGTCGCTTTGATCGAAGTCGACGCGACTGTTGCGCAGATCTCGCCACCAACGGTTCAATTTCCCACAGGAACAGCCAACCCGTCTGCTCCCCCGGCACCCAGTGTTACACCAGCTCCTCCACCTGTCGGCGCGCCGAAGCTGCCATCGACACCCCCGCCGCCCGCGGTCACCGCACCCCCGACTTTACAGGCACCACCGACAAATCCGAACTTTGATCCCTACGCAGATCCCACACTCCCGTCGCAACCCTTCAACCCCGCTGCACCACCGCTTGGCACTTCCCCGCCGGGCACAGCTCAACAGCCTCTGTTCAATGAAGCCACCTTCGGACAGTGGCCCCGTTTCCTGCAGCAGTTGCGGTTTCGACAGATGTATATGAACCGCGGTGGACAAAGCGGACTGGGTTGGACCGAGACTGAAATGAGCGGCACGTTTCTTTTGCCGCTCTCCTTCATGCCGGAAAACGCACCGTTGCTAGTGACTCCTGGCTTTAATTTTAACTGGTTGAATGGTCCCAACAGTGCTGTCGCCGGACCCGGTGCGCAGGCACCACCACGGCTCTATGCAGGTTACCTTGATTTTGGCTGGAACCCTCAGTTGACCCACGGCTTGAGTGCCGATGTCGGATTTCGCGCGGGCATTTACTCTGATTTCAAATCCATTACCTGGCAGAGTTGGCGTTGGCAAGGTCGCGGGTTCGGTGTTTGGCAAACCAATGACAAATTCCAGTGGCGGGCCGGGCTGATTTATCTTGACCGTCTGACGGTGAAACTTCTGCCCGCCGGCGGTCTGGTATATACGCCGGGCGGTCCTGACGGAAAGATGAAATTTGATATTCTCTTTCCTAACCCAAAATTTTCTTATCGCCTCGACTCTTTTCGCAACGCAGACCTTCGCTGGTATCTGGCCGGTGAATACGGTGGCGGAACCTGGAGTCAAAAATTTCCAAGCAATATCCCCCAGATTCCCGCCCAAGCACGAAATACCACGGGCCGAATCGAATACAACGACATCCGCCTGATCAGTGGCATTGAGTGGGCCGGTTACTACGGGCTCAAAGGTTTTGCCGAGTCTGCCTGGGTCTGGAACCGACAATTGCGGTATGACCCCAATTACGTTCTTTACGACCCACCATCCACGTGGATGATTCGTGGCGGCTTGACCTACTGAAGAACACGCAGGAGCGAAACTTACGCCTGCTGCATCGCCCGTTGGACCGCCGTGCCCATGTCCGCAGGACTTTCGGCCACCACAATCCCGGCACTTTCCAAGGCGGCAACTTTCTCCGTGGCCGTGCCCTTGCCTCCCGAGATGATCGCCCCGGCATGACCCATCCGTTTGCCCGGCGGTGCGGTGCGACCCGCAATGAAAGCTGCAACCGGTTTATCAATTTGCTCGGCAACAACGGCAGCCGCCTCCTCTTCAGCGGTCCCGCCGATCTCACCCATCATCAGAATTGCCTCGGTTTCATCATCCTGCTGGAACATTTTTAACAGGTCCACAAAACTGGTCCCTACGATGGGGTCTCCTCCCAGGCCCACGCAGGTCGATTGACCTAGCCCAAGGTTGGATAACTGCCAGACCGCCTCATAGGTGAGTGTTCCGCTGCGACTAATCACTCCGACATTACCCTTGCGATGAATGTAACCGGGCATAATTCCGATCTTACATTCGTCCGGCGTGATCACACCGGGGCAGTTCGGTCCAATCAAAACAGCATCACTGGCTCGTACTTTTTCATAAACGCGAACCATATCGAGAACCGGTACGCCTTCGGTGATTGCCACGATCACACCGATGCCGGCATCAAGTGCCTCCAGGATTGCATCGGCCGTAAAGGGCGCGGGCACAAATATCATTGTCGCGTTGACACCGGTTTGCTCAACGGCGTCGGCGACCGTATCGAATACCGGAACGCCCGCTACTTCTTGTCCACCCTTGCCCGGCGTGCAGCCGGCAACCACTTGCGTTCCATAGTCCAAACAACCACGTGTATGGAATTCGCCTGCCTGCCCCGTAATTCCCTGACACAATAACCGCCTTTCTTTGCCGACCAAGATACTCATGAGGTTTAATCGCTTTCGTTTTCATCAGCGATGCCGCTTTAACCTGCTGCGGCGACCACTTTTTTTGCTGCGTCTGTTAAGTCGTTGGCGGTAATGATATCGACACCGCTCTCCTCCAGGATTTTGCGCCCCTCATTCACCTCGGTTCCCTCAAGTCGAACCACCAGCGGGACATTAAATCCGACACTCTGATATGCTTCGAGCAGCGCTGATGCAATCGTCGTACACCGCATGATCCCGCCAAAAATATTCACGAGGACAGCGCGGACATTGTCATCCGAAAGCAAAATCTGAAACGCTTCGGTGACCTGCTCGACATTCGCCCCACCACCGACATCCAGGAAATTTGCCGGTTCACCGCCGTGCAATTTAATCAAATCCATCGTGCTCATTGCCAGCCCCGCACCGTTCACGAGACACCCAATATTTCCGTCCAGCTTGACGAAACTGAGCCCTGCCTTGTCAGCACGAACCTCAGTAGGCTCCTCTTCAGCCAGGTCGCGAAACTCTTGAAGATCTTTGTGTCGGAAGAGTGCATTGTCATCGAAGCTCATTTTCGCATCGAGTGCTACCAGTTCACCCGCTTCGGTAACCACGAGTGGATTGATTTCCACGAGCGAGCAATCTTGCTCCACGAAGAGTCGGCAAAGACGTTGCATGAATTGCACTGCACTCCGCATGGATGCGGCCGGCAACTCCAGAGCAGTTGCCAGTTTTCGGGCCTGATAGGCGTCAAGGCCAGCATCTCGGTCAAATGCCTCTTTAAAAATGAGTTCCGGAGTTTCTTCCGCAACTTTTTCAATCTCCATGCCTCCCGCGCTTGAAACCATCAGAACGGGTGATGCCAGACCACGGTCAACCACAATCCCCAGATATAATTCGCGGGCAATCGCACACCCCGCTTCCACCAGCACTTGCCGTACATGCTGCCCCGCTTCGCCTGTTTGCAGTGTGACCAAATGCGAGCCGAGCAATCGGTCGGCAACTCCGACTGCCTCCTCCGCACTGCGGACCAACTGCACACCGTGTTGGTCGGGATGTTCCCTCAGCGTTCCCTTGCCGCGGCCACCGGCGTGAATTTGTGCCTTAACCACAGCCACCTCACCGCCGAGCGACTCGAAGGCACCACCCGCCTCGGAAGCAGCCGAACAAACTTGATTCTCGAGTACGGCAACGCCAGCAGCACGCAGAAGTTT
>JAYYJN010000101.1:0-6315 GCA_036146215.1 Planctomycetota bacterium | reverse complement strand
TTTCCCTCGCGGGCAATCTGTCGAATAGCAGGAATGACCGTATCATCTTTTCGTTCAATTAGCAGTCTTTGCGCTGTCTCTCTCCACCAGGAATCGCTATCGCCCAGATAGGGAACCAATTCAGCAGAACTTTTATCTGTTAGATTTTCGATTGATCGCAGTGGTTTTTCAGCAGAAACCAAACGCCAGATTCGGCCATGCTTGTCTCCGTAAGCAACTCCATACTGCTGCTGAAGAAATCTTGGAATCGCCGAGTAATCCTCAATGATCTCGCGATACATATCGGATATATAAAGTGCCCCGTCCGGACCCACTCGTACGTTAACCGGACGGAACCACTGATCGGTAGAGGCTAAAAATTCGGACTGCTGCTCCTGCTCTGCCCTGTGCCCCTTATATCCCGATCCATCCCGCTTCAGCAAACAACGATGAACAATGTTCTGTGAAGGCTCACACTGGAAGAAATTGTGTTGATATTCTTCGGGAAAATGGGTTGCTCGATACACTTCATTTCCACAACCACCGGTCCAATAGTTGCTATCGGTCTCCCGCTTGCCATAAAAGTTTTGCCAATTCGGATCCACCCCGCGTTTCACCCGCCATGGGTGCGGCTTGCTGATGCGGAAACACGTGTTGTAGTTCACTGCGGAATGGTTTGAAGGAGGCCCAGGAATGTAGGGATTGCGTACCACGTATCGCCGATCAACTGGCACGGCGTAAATCGCGGGTTGTCCACCGGAACAGGGGAATCGATCCCCTATATCATTCATCGTCATTCCAAACGTGCCTACTGTTCCAGCGACAGGCTCTATGGCGGATCCATCGGGGCGAATGCGAAAATCCGTGTTTCCGATTTCAACAGGTTCCTTCAGATAGGGACCGGTAATTTTACCTCCCCCTCCCCCGCCACCAATGTAAATCCAATTATCTTTTCCCCACCTTGGATTGTTGATTGCCCGTTCCAGCACGCGCACCTTGAACCCCGTGAAAAGTGTCTCTCGGAAATCGCACTCTCCATCATTGTCTTTATCGGCCAAATAGACGATCTCGGGGGCTGCCACGGCGATCACACCATCTTGGACTGGGATGATGCCATAGCATGGCTCCAAATCATCGGCCCAGATGTTTGCCTGATCCATGACTCCGTCACCATCAGTGTCTTTGAGCAACTTTACGACACCGTGCTGAAATTCCTTGGCCTTCTCGATGTTCTCTTTCGAGGCTGGAATTCGTCGTACCTTCGTATCGAGTTCGCCTGTCTTGTTAAGTTCGACCACGTCGAGATAGCCCTCATAGTTGTAGCCATGCAACTCGCCGACAAACAAACGCCCTTGCCCATCAAAGGCTGTGCAGACTGGCTCGGTCACCAGGGGCTCCGCCGCGACCAGTTCGATCCGCATATTGTCAGGTAACTTAAAAGATGCTTGGGTTTCGGATGGACTCAACGGCTTCGGCGTGTCGACCGCTTTTTCAACGATGTTGGCCGCCATCAGCGAGGTGGCTGAAAGGGCAAGATATAAGAAACCGAATCGACATAGAAAAACGCGAGGTAGTGTTTTTGGCATCGGTCTTTCGTCTTTCGTAAAAATTGAGTCCAGGCTCAGGAGGGAGGCAACACCGCTGTTTGCCAAGAACCATCAAAGGTGACGATTTAACGCCATGATAAACAAATATCTGCTTCTTTCCAAGCCTTACACGCCCCTTTCAACACGCATTCGCAGGGTCTCAATGAGTCAATGGCTCGCAGACTCTCGGTCTCTGTATTGCTTCGGCGACTGAATCGACGAGTTGGCAGAGCGAGGACAGAAACAGGACTACCATTTGATTTGAGATGCCTCGAACACGGGACCATCCACACATGTTCGTTTGTAATCCCAATCTCCACTCGCATCGCGTACGCGAGTCACACAACTGAAACATATACCAATTCCACAAGCCATCGGCGTTTCCAAAGACACAAAACAGGGAATCTGTCTCTGATCCGCAATGCCAGCAACCGCCCCCATCATCGGTTCGGGACCACAACAGAAAATGCGGATTTGCTCATGCTTTTTTCTCTCAGCAATGACATTGAGCAAGAGGTCCGTAACCAGCCCTCGGTGCCCTGCCGTACCGTCATCGGTGCTGACCCGAACATCAACCCCGATCGATTCAAAACGATCGAGGTCAGCCAGATAATCCGCGCTTCGGGCACCATAGCAAAGCGTAACCTGCCCTATCTCGCCGGCGCGGCGAGCAGGCGCTCCATAAGACCGACGTCCGATCGCTTCCTGCGCGACTGCCGGAAAAGGTGTTTGTCCGATCCCACCGGCGACCATCACCAGGTGATCCGCAGCGGCGACGTTAAATCCGTTGCCCAATGGCCCCCAAACCTCAATCTCCGCCTCAGCCGGCAAAGATTTAAGGCGCGTGGTCATTTTTCCCAGCACGAGGTAGACGATATCAATTCCAGTGGGCTCGTCATTAGCACCAAGCACCGTGTCGTAAAGGGCAAACGGACGGCCTAGGAGGGGGTCGTCAAAGCCGGCAAGGCGAATCATCACGAATTGTCCCGGAACGATGCGTTTTGCAATTTCTGGGCAATTGAATCGAAGGCGATACGTCTCCCGGGCGATCTGCACATTTTCGAGAATGGACACTTTTGCCTGGATTGCATGATCCGAATAGTGGGCAGCGCTCAGGGGATGGCTCATCGCTTTTTCTGCACTCGCTTTTTCTTTTTCGACGGACGCGGCCTCGTCTTTGCTGTTCCGTTTTTTGTTCCACGCGAGGCTGGACCATGGGGCCGATCTGAATGCGGGCCTTTTGTCCTATCATTTTGCTTTTTCCGACCCGACTTCTCATCTCCGGAGCGGGTTCGATTTCGTTGCGCGAACTTACCCGTGCCGGCAGCACCTGCGCGAAGCGCGGAAAGTTCGCGTTGCGTCAGCGGTCTCGCTTCACCCTGAGGTAATTTTCCCAGTTTAAGCGGTCCGAGTCCCACCCGCTTCAGGCGCTGGACTTTGTGTCCCAGGGCCGCAAGCATGCGTCGAATTTCCCTGTTTTTACCTTCACGAAGATTAATCTCAAGAATTGTACTTTGTTTGTATGCGCGTTTCATCCGCACCGATGCGACTCCGACTTTGCCCTCTGCTAATTGCACACCTTCTCGCAAACGCTGCAAGATCGCGCGATCTGTAAGACCCGCCACCTGAACGTGGTACGTTTTTTCAACGCCATACCTGGGGTGGGCAAGTTGCTGTGCCAAGCCACCATCATTGGTGAGCAGAATCAAACCCTCACTCTCGCGGTCGAGTCGCCCCACCGAAAACATGCGTGCCGTCTCGTCCGGAACCAAATCAACGATCCGCATCCGACCCGATGGATCCCGATGCGTGCAGACAACCCCTTTCGGCTTGTTGATAACGTAATAGACCAGCTGCGACTGCACGAGCGGTACCCCGTCGACTCGCACCGACTGAGTCGCGAGATCAACTCTTGTTCCCAACTTAGTGACGACCCGCTGGTCAACTTCAACCCGACCCTCAACAATCAATTTTTCACACTGCCGACGACTGGCAATTCCTGCCGCCGCCAGGACCTTCTGAAGTCGTTCCGGACCGCCCGAGGGCGATATCGCTTTCCCGTTACGACGCTGCGATGAAACATTGGATCGCTGTCGATTCTTCGTATGCTGCATCGTGAGGATCCAAATTGATTGCGAATGAAAAAAGAGATAACGGCCTTCAATCAGCCATCGGTCTTGCGCTAAAAATCATGATAGACGACACGCGAGGCGGTTCCCAGACGCCCCGTTGCTACCGTTTGCTGGCAATAGCCGGATGAGAAGCTTTTTCGGTGGACGCGGAAACCATGCATGCGAGAGAATGTCGGTCATACCTTGCAAACGGCATGTTGTAAAATCGCAGGAACCAAAATGAACGACTCGCCGAGTCGTCATCAGCAGTAAGACAAGTGCCTAGGCGACAGCGATGGGCATCAGTTTCCCGTGTCCGTTGACAACACACGGTCTGCGATTGCACCTTCTGCATCGCGTGAATAAAAATCGTATGCCGGATTGTTTCGGTCAAAATCACTGTCCGAGAGTCCCGGATTCACCTCAAGATTTAAAAACGTATATTCCTCAATCAATCGCGGGGGGGCTCCTTTTTCGCGAGGCCAGCTGTATGCCGCATATCGTAATGGAAAATCGTTTTCGCTATCTAAAAAAATACGCACCAGATGAAACTTGATTCCCTCCCGACGCAAAGGAAAAACGACCTGAACACACCGACAAACTCGACCCTCAATTCGAGTGTTTTCAATGACACGAACTTGGCATTCGCGACGATCGCGGTCAATCTGCATCGACTGCTCTGCCTCCTCGATTAATCGACGTACGATATTTGAAATGCCAACTTCAGTCACCGGATAATGTCGACCTCGCATCGCTCTTTTACTATTTGGCTCCATGGAAATGGTGACATCTTTGAGGTTTCCTTGACCTCCGTTTCTTGCCAGAATTTTCCCATCGTTTTGATTTTGCACGTAGAGGACTTCTCTTCCTTGAACGCTTTCAGGCGATTTGAAATGCAAGTAAACGCTGAATGGTTCGCCGGAACGATCCTGTCTCAGATCCGCGCAGCGAACCTTCATTTCAGCCACATATATTTTTCCCAGTCGCCCCCGAATCCGTTCCCGCATCACAAGATCACAGGTGTAGTCTTTCACTTCCCGTTCGATGCGGTCAGCAACATGACGTGCGATCTGCAATGCTTGTTGCAGTGGATGGTCTGCGATCGCCTTTGATTCATCGGACGGGTTCACTTTGAAAACTTGTTGCCGCAAAACCTCGGTTGAACCAGGAGAGTTCTCGTCTGCCGTGCCAAATGACAACGGGCAACAAAAGTGCGCTAGCGAAATGAGCAGCATCTTCAGCACGCCCAGTTCCTTGAAATTCATGATAATCCCGCTTAAAAAAATACACGCATCATATAAAGGTAAGTTTCCGTGGCGATGTTCCTTAAAACTGGAACGACCTTTACCCAATTGCCGATCCCATGCAATTAAGCATCGCATGAGGCGAGCCAATTGCCAAGAAAAAACAAGTAGAATCCGGTGGCGAGGCGAAGATTCGCCGTCGAAAGTCTATCAGTTGTGCCGGTTTGGAAAGATGGACCTATCGACGGCCTTTAGACACGAGACAGGCAAAGAACGCTGTGGTACGAGACTGCTAGTTCACACTTGCCAGTCGAGGCCTACATCCAGCCAAGGGGCAGCGTGCGTTAACCCACCGACACTGATTCGATCGATACCCGTCTCCGCAATACGGGCAACGCTGGACAGTGCGACGCCACCCGATGCTTCGAGCACCACCTCCGGTGCCAATGCATCGCGAAGAGAGACTGCTTCACGTAATGTTTCAGGGGACATATTATCTAGCAAGACGATATCCGGTTTGGCGGGAAGTATTGCCTGCAATTGGTCGAGATCATCAACTTCCACCTCCACAATCATCTCTTCTGCGTCACAGTCAGGGTGCCCCTGAATAAATTCCTGTGCTTGCTCACAGGCGTTGTACAAGGACTGAAAATCAGCCTTTTGCGATTCACCCATGAATGCCAAGTGATTGTCTTTGATCAGAATGGCATCGTAGAGGCCGGTCCTGTGGTTTTTCCCGCCCCCGCAGCGTACGGCGTACTTCTCCAATCGTCGCCACCCTGGAGTCGTCTTCCGCGTGTCGTAGATTTCTGCTTTTGTACCTGCAACTTCGTTCACAAAGGCACGGGTGCGGGTTGCAATTCCTGACAAATGTCCCAAAAAATTCAATACGATTCGCTCACTGGTTAAAATGTCGCGTGCCGATCCCTCCAGACGTGCGATCGATTCGCCTGCTTTTACCGCCACCCCATCGGCGACCAACGCACTCCAGAGGATTCGCGTATCCATTTCGCAGAGTGCGGTTTGAGCTGCGGACAGTCCCGAAACGACACCCTCCGCACGCACCACCACTTCTGCTGCGCTTTGACTTTCCGCCGCGACCAAACTGATGGTGGTCCAGTCGTGACCGCGATCTAGATCTTCACGGACTGCTAATCGGACCAACTGGCGACAATCGTCTTCGATTGCGGGGCCCCATATGTGCTGGTGAAATGTGGTTTTATGCATGGATCTTATAATACCACATTCTCAACTTGCTTTTTCCAACGTGATCCGAATATTAAGGGCTACCGCACTGAAATGGTTGCACGGCTGGACCATGGTCGAGGCGATCGCATGGCGTAATAATGTTAAGTTACTCCGCCGGTCAAACTGGCGAAACCTACCAACATTCAC
>JAYYJN010000100.1:0-20337 GCA_036146215.1 Planctomycetota bacterium | reverse complement strand
CCATGTCCAGCGATCCCTGCATTCACAACTTCAATCCCTTCATCATCAGACTCGGCACGAAGTTTTTTTTCCAGATTCACCGCCCACGTCTGATCATCTTCAATACCCGGGCCCATAACTTCCGAACTGCCGAGAGCAAGGATAATCTTTTTTGACCAGTCGGTTTCCGACCCGCGATTTCCATCCGAATTGATCCCGATAGGCGGACTTGGGATTGAGTAATTTCCCTGCCAAGTTATCGACTTCTGATTCGGAATGTAGGTGTATCCAATTTCAGCATCAAATTGATGAAAGAGGCTGGGAAGGAAAGTTACCTGCATGTAACCCTCGCCGATAGCCAGCGAAAATAAGGCGGTGATCAAAAGCATAGGCAGGCAACTCCACACCCATACTACAAAGGTTTTGGATTGATCAAAACGCGCGTCAGAACTGGAAGTAAATGAATTCATTTCCACCTTGTCTACCATAAATTATCCAAAACAGCGTCAACACAGAATAAGCAAGGGACCGCACAAACAGTGATTTTTCCTGCAGGAAGAAGTGATTGCCAGTTTTGTATTCAAAGCAATCCATCACAAGCAGAGGAGACGTGTAAAAGAGAATGCTTAACAATAGGTCGAGTGATGATTGATTAAGACCGAGACCATTCTGGAATGAGAAAAGGAGTTGATGTATTTGGTCAAAACTGGTCAAAGTCTTAACGCCATCAAGCGTCTGAAACCCAACACTTCGAAACAATAGCCACCCGAAGAGGGTAAGCTGGAACATGACAAACCATTTTCGAAAACCGGGCACACTGAGTAACGCTTGATCTTCCTCTTCTCTTGCGCCGTGATAGAGCATGAGAATGCAACCGTGAAAAACACCCCACCAGACAAAGTTCCAGGAGGCACCGTGCCAGAGCCCGCCCAAGAACATAGTAATCGCTAGATTAATATAGGTGCGTGTCGTTCCCCGCCTGTTTCCGCCGAGAGGAATGTATAAATAGTCACGCAACCAGGTAGAAAGGCTAATGTGCCAACGTCGCCAGAAATCACTTGGATTTAATGCAAAATAAGGTTGATTGAAATTGAGCATCAAATCAAAACCCATGATCTTTGCCAAACCTCTTGCAACATCTGAGTATCCACTGAAATCGCAATAAATTTGAAACGCGAAGGCCAGCGTACCTAAATAAACTTCTGCAACCATCGCATGGGCAGAATTCGCATAGATGCTGTCAACGATGGGTGCAAGATTATCTGCAACTGCAATTTTTTTGAACAATCCCCAAAAAATAAGCCACGAACCTTGCGATAATTGCTCCGCATTGAGTTTGCGAGGACGCTCTATCTGCGGGAGAAAGTGTTTTGCGCGCTCGATCGGTCCCGCAACTAACTGCGGAAAAAAAGAAACGAACAGAGCAAAATTCAAAAAGTTTCGTGTCGGTTTCAGATGACCCCGATAAATGTCGATCGTATACGACATGGTTTGAAACGTATAAAACGAGATTCCGACCGGCAAGACAATATTCAGCCAGAGGTTGCTTGGCATAAAACCAATCGCAATCAGCAACTCACGGAGATTTTCTGCAAAAAAGTCGTAATATTTGAAGAATCCCAAAAAGCTCAGATTGAATGTGAGGCTTGTGATCAAGTAGGCTCGACGAATACCAGGACGCTTGGCGTTGACGATTCCCTGACCGCAGATGTAATCCACGATCGTTGAAATAATAATTAGCGAAAGAAAACGCCAGTCCCATGCAGCGTAGAAATAGTAACTAGCAACAAGTAGCAGCGCATTCTGAAATCGCAGAAAGGGAAGCAGCAGATACAGAGAATAGATTAGGGCGAAAAAGACCCAGAAATCCCACGAATTAAAAAGCATATTCGCCCCAATCACATATCCAGAATACCCACGACTAACTAATAGTCGGGGTAGTCGGCTGCCCGTTGAGAAATGCCCTTAAATGCGTTAACTCAAGACTAATAACAGTGCGGCTGAGTGGATTCGAACCACCACGTCCTTAACGGACACTAGGCCCTCAACCTAGCGCGTCTGCCAATTCCGCCACAGCCGCTCCTCCCGATCAATGAAGGAAACGCATCGAAGATACATGAGTCTAGGGGGGCAGCCATAGAGTCGTCAAGTCAGCCAGAAATCGGCTGTGCGATCTTCCAAGTGGCAGACTCTAATTCCATTGCCAATCGACCCGTGAGGACTTCGATCAAATTCACCTCGGGATCTGAAAAAGGACGTGACTTCGTGTGGTAGATCCACACCGTGCCCAGCACGGTTGTCGCGGTTGCCAGAGGCACACACACCGCAGTCTCGAAATCTGTTTCGGGAACCTGCCAGAGTTCAAACATTTGCTTATTCGAAAGCACTACCGCGTGGCCTAACATTGCTTCCAGATCAGCCCTGGCTGTTTCGAGATTTCTGGGCTCAGCGATGAGAGAGTCAATCCGGAGTCCGCACATGGTACGCAGTTGTAGAACGCTGGTTGCGTCATCAAGCAAATACATTCCAGCCGCCGTGCACGCGAGTGTTTCAACTATCGTTTGCAATATATGCTGCAAATCCTGATCCAGGTTTTCAATTCGCCTACGGGAGGGTTGCAGTTGTTTTACCCCAAGCTCTGACGCAAGCTGTTCTGCAGTGATCCGTGCTTTAAAATACTCGTCAAGCAACTCGCACAGCCGCTCTGCAAGCTCCACATGGGCAGAACATTGATCAGCGTTGCTTGTGGTTTCCTTCGCGAGCAGTTGCAGACGTATCGCATCCTGCGAGGAACCAACCGTTGCAGACCATAGTGAGCTGGCAGCAACGGGAGACGAAGGAAC
Organism: Planctomycetota bacterium; assembly: GCA_036146215.1. Classification (GTDB taxonomy): domain Bacteria; phylum Planctomycetota; class Planctomycetia; order Pirellulales; family UBA7805; genus UBA7805. Next base: position 17,515 of record JAYYJN010000100.1, on the reverse strand, counting down.
TGTCGAGGGTTCAAACGTAAGGACACTTCCCGTGGCTTGCGAAAAAGCTTTGCAAAGCGATTCGCACACGGCAAGACGCGAGAATGCTGATGGAATCAAGTCTTGCTGCGGTTCGTCATAGACCGTTAAGCGGGAGGAGTTCAAGCGGCGCACGGCAATACCGGACAGGGGTGAGGGTAAAAAGGGAAACGCCCATCATCCGTGACTGGCACCCTTTACCATCGTCCGCAAAAGCAGCAATCCTCAATGAATTCTCGAAAAAAGAACCTACTCAACATGACTTTGCGGGGCCGGTGGTTCAAGGATTACACCTTTGAGAGTGACGGTTTTGGCCATCGGGGTTTTCGGGTCCTCTTCGAACTCAACCTCCTGGCCCACCTGCAAATCATCAAATGAATAACCAGAAACTGCCTTTGCTGCAAAGTAAAGATCCTCGCCCCCTTCTTCCGTTTGAACAAATCCATACCCTTTCGGTTGGCCGCTGCTGTCGTTTGAAAAGCTGGACTGGAGGCTCAAGTGAACGATTTTTGTGATTTTACCGCTTGGCATAATCAGTCCGTTTCTGTCGTTGGTAAACAGGAGAAAGGTCGGTGATCGTGAGGGCAATTGTGGGCGATGAGAGACAGGGTCAGGAAAACTGTCTGGAGCCTCTGGCACCTAAAGTCAACTGGCAGCGTAGCGGACTTCGCGCTTCAGTCGCCGAACAAATCCTCTTGCGGTTGCATAGTCGTTAGTGCCCATTTCGTTCATTTGCACCCGAAGTTCTTTTTCAATTCCATCGCAATCCCGATTCACTTGCTGGTACGTTTGATAACTGAATCGGCTTTTGGTTTCCGCGCGCTTGACGAATGCTTCATCGATCGGTTTTGTGAATTGTGTAAAGGCCGGAGCCTCTAGCGCAATCGGCCAAGTGATTTGTCCGGTCACCGGATCAAGTTCGCTGCTGGTAAGCCGGGTGGGCCGTCCCTCCGATCCGTATTGAAACAGGGCATCCTTTTCGTGCTGTTTTTTCTTTTCCGCGTAGTCACCAAAGCGATTTTGCTTGTTGATATTTTGCGTTTCAAAATAATCGGTCGCCAATTGCTTGCGATTTTGCATGACCATCGCATCTGCCTGGGCGTTGTTAATCCTTGCCTGGGACACATCAAGCTGATACTGGCCCCTTGAACGGGTCACCGCAGAAATCGCGTTGCCTCTGCCTTCGGCAACGGTGGAAGCGTGATAACCCATGTTTCCGAAACCACCAAACCACTGCGCGGAAGCCTCGATCGGCATAAGCATCAATACTGTGCCTGCCAAGGTGAATAACACCGGTCTATGCATCATCATTGTCCCCGTTCTCACATAGCTCACCGTAAGGTAATCTCGTAAAACGAGCAGTTCGCGGGATAGAAACTCTCGCGCCGAGACACCGACTGTCTGAGCCTGGTGAGTCTCATTTGCAAACCAATCGCTTTCTCTCTAGATTAAAGGGATTCCGACCTAGATGCAACTGTCAAATCACTGAAAACCTCAAGTAGCGGGTCCACACTATGACGTCGAAATCGGCTTTCGCGGCTGTTTTGTTTGCCATCACTTGCCTTCCTCTCTCCACATTCGCAGCCACTGATATAAGCGAGCTGATCACTGCGCTCGGTTCGGATAATGATGATACGGTGGAGAATGCGATTGAGGAAATTAGCCACTTGGGACCAAAAGGGGCCCCTGCTGTACCGGCGCTCGTGCGTTTGCTGAGAAATTCGAACCCGCACATCCGCGCACATGCGGCAATTGCACTCGGCCGGATGCGTAAGGCAGCCATCCCAGCAGTTTTAGTGCTAGCTCGAATGGTTACCGATCCGGACGCAGACGTTCGCCATGCTGCACTCGACGCTTTAGCAGAGATCGAACCGGGTAAAAAAATGGTGGTGCCGCTGCTGCTAAAAGCATTGAGGGACAAGGACAATACGGTCGTCAAACGGGCAGTGCATGCCCTGGCCGAACGGGGCAAAGAAATTGTCCCTGCGATGATCGAAGCACTCAAAGATGATCGGACAGAGTTTTATGCTTTATTGGTCCTGCATGAGATAGGCCCTGACGCAAAAGATGCGGTACCCGCAATCTGTGATGTGCTACACGAAGCAAACGAGCCGTATCAACGACAGGAAGCAGCCATGACCTTGGGGATGATCGGTCCGGGTGCTGCATCGGCCGTGCCTGATCTGATCACGCTGCTCGATGACCCGGAAATAGGAGTACAACATGCCGCAGTTTTTGCGCTCGGCATGATTGGCCCTCCTGCAGCCCCCGCAGCTGAATCTATTCGTGAGCATCTCGACAGCGATGATCCCTTCTTCTGGGTCGCCGGGGCATGGGCCCTCGCGAAGATTTTTCCCGAGAATAAAAATATCAAGAAGACAACCGGACGATTTCTCGCCCAAATGATTACCAATCCTGATCACCACGTGCGGCGGATGGCCGCTCAGGCACTTCTGGACCTTAAACCGGGGGGGCAGATCACACTTCCCGCGTTGGAAGCAGCACTCACAAACAGTGACGAAGGGGTTGTAAACGATGCGTTGATCGCACTCAACGGGCTGGGGGAAGATGCAATTCCTGTTTTAATTAAAGGGCTCGACTACCCTGCAGCGCGGACAAATGTTGCAGAAATTATTCAGCAGCTAGGGCCGGCCGCGATCGCAACTGTGCCAGCTTTGCTCCGCGCTTATCAAAACGAAACAGACGTTGATACTCGGACCGGATTGCTGTTTGCCTTGGCTGAGGTCGGACCGAAAGGCAAAGAAGTGATCGACCTGGCGATCAAAGGATCTGATGACGAAGATGAAGGAATTCGCTATGCCTCATTCTATGTTCTGGGCCAGATTGGTCCCGATGCCAAGGCGGCCACCGATGTCCTTAAATCGCATCTGGACGATGAAGACCAATATTATGCAGCGACTGCAGCCTGGGCATTGGCACGGATTGACGAAGATGATCCAGAAGTCGTGGCAAAGGGAATACCCTTGTTTATCGCCGCTCTAAAAAGTCCGAAGCCATTCGTTCGGCATGAAGCAGCCGATTCACTGGCTGAATTGGGTCCCCTGGCAAAACCAGCACTAGCCGCACTGCAGGAAGCAGCAAAAGATCACGACCCGAGCGTTGCAGAGGCGGCACAGCAGGCGATTCAGATAATCAGTGGCAATGGCAGATAAGGTCAGATAAGCCGGAATCGAGCCCATTGATGTTCTCGATTATTTGCCTCCATCTTCGCCGAGGTGGTCATCAACCGCCTTTTTGACCGCATCACGGAGATCCAGCGTCTCCTGACCGATATTCTTGGAGGCCTGATTCAGCTGGGCCTGGAAATCATCAGCAGCTTGCTTCGTATTTTTCTGGAAATCGGACGCTGCCTGTCCAGTCGCATTAATCGTTTGATCGATGGCGTTTCCAACCTGTTCCCCCACTGTCGGCTTTGGTTTCTCGCAACCGGTAACAGCAAGGAATCCAAACGCGAGCCCCAGAATGAAACCGGATTGCCAGTTACGAAAACCATGGGCGTTGCATTGCATCTCAAAAACTCCTTCATGCCTTACAGATTGGGTCTCAGAGCCGTAAACCGATCAAGCGGCGGGCCCTACTCTACCAATAGGTAACCGAAAAAGGGCAGGGAAACAATGGGCGCTTCAACGGCAACGTCAAAATGGCTGTGATGCGTTGCCACAACGCAGAGCGCCCGATACGATATGAGGCATCTCATGGGCCGAGTGGCGGAATTGGCAGACGCACGGGACTTAAAATCCCGTGGGGGGTAACCCCCGTGAGGGTTCGATCCCCTCCTCGGCCATTTGTAGCCAAATCTTTTTGTTAAAGTTCCGCATGTCATATGATGCTGTCGTAGTGGGGTCTGGACCCAACGGACTTGCTGCTGGAATCACTCTGGCGCAATCGGGCAAGAAGGTTCTGTTGCTCGAGGCCAAAAATCAAATCGGTGGGGGTATGCGTTCTGCCGAGTTGACACTTCCGGGATACGTCCACGATGTCTGCTCCGCGATCCACCCGCTGGCGATGGCTTCACCTTTCTTTGCAAATTTACGTTTGGAGAATTTTGGCCTGGAGTGGATTGAACCAAGCGTACCACTAGTCCATCCCATGCCCGATGGTTCATCAGCAGTCATGGAGCGTGACCTGATGGAGTCAATCCTGACTTTCGGGGAGGATGGGCCGCGCTACCAGCGGCTTGTCGAGCCGTTTGTGCAACGCGCAGACACCTTACTTCCGCAATTATTAAATCCTCCCTGGCCAATCGGTAACATTCGCGCACTGACACGCTTTGCAATGAAAGGCTTTTCATCCGCAGTATCTTTGCTCCATCGACATTTTAAGTCGCCTGCGATGCGCGGCATGTTTGCGGGAATGGCTGCCCATAGTGTCAGACCGCTTGAGAGTCCACTTACCGGTGCGGTCGGTTTATTATTCTGCATTACAGCACATGCCAGTGGTTGGCCCCTTCCGCGCGGCGGGTCGCATTCAATTGCTACTGCAATGCGTGCACTATTTGAGAGCCTCGGCGGTGAGGTGCAGACTGATTCACCCATCTCAACTTTCGACGATCTTCCATCATGCCAAGCCGTGTTGTTTGACTTGGCTCCAAGTGCGGTGAGTCGAATAGCCGGAGAGAACCTGCCTCCACGCTACAGAAAAACACTCGAAAAGTTCCGTCATGGCCCGGGCGTGTTCAAGATTGATTGGGCACTCGATGAGGCAATCCCCTGGACCAATAAAAGTGCAGCACAAGCAGGTACTGTGCATGTGGGGGGCGATTGGGAAGAAATCGCAGAGTCAGAATCAGCCATCTGGAAAGGCCAGATCCCAGAGCGACCCTTTGTGCTTCTGGCACAACAAAGCCTGTTTGATCAAACGCGGGCCCCCGAAGGTAAACAGACCGGTTGGGCTTATTGTCATGTACCCCCGCGGTGCGACGTGGACATGACCGAACGCATCGAGGCACAGGTCGAACGCTTCGCCCCAGGGTTCCGCGACTTGATTCTGGATCGGCACGTTTTCTCGCCCTCAGATTTCGAGGCCTACAATGCCAACTATATCGGGGGCGATATTACCGGAGGCGTGTTCGATTTAAAACAATTTCTAGCTCGACCCGCATTGCGCCGATCCCCGTATACCACGCCGAATGAAAAAATTTATATCTGCTCCGCTTCGACCCCGCCGGGCGGAGGTGTGCACGGAATGTGTGGCTATCACGCTGCTCGAGCGGCTCTGGATCGAGTGCTTCGTGATTGAACCGATCATGACGCATGGACGCAGACTGCACGCGGACTGCCACACTAGCGACAGCGAACGAGCGTCATGATCGCAAATGCAGTGCCGTAGGGCTGATGATAGTCATAGAGCGGAAAGTCCCACCAGCAACCATCGCTTTCCTGCAGATCAAGCAGCAGGTGAGCGAACTGAGCCTTGTAGAAATCTTGCTTCTCCTCTGGCAACTCCAGCATGCACCCGGAACCATAGTAGTAGGCGTAATATACGAAGTAACCGGCCACCGCAAAGTACGATTCGTGGGGAATAGGTCGTTTGCGGGCGAGGTCCAACCACAGTTTCCGGGCAAACAGTCGATCTAGCCAATCAATAAAAACCTGGTCCGTGACTGCCCGATCTCCATCCCGATAGAGCGCAAGATTACACACCTGGCTCCGGCCAAGACTTCCCCCCGGGCGATTGATCGAATACATCGGCTTGTGCCAATGATGCGCCCCGTACAGGTAGCTGAAGTCCGGTTTCCGCTGCCGCTTGATCGAACTGATTGCTTTGTCAGTGACCACAGCAGGAACTTCAAATCCCGCCTTCCGCACCCGCTGAAGTTCGATTACACAAGTTGCTGCACTAAAACTGGTCACGATGCTCGACGGCCGTTTGGCACCCACCGTGAAGTCATAATAGCCCCACCCGCCGTTGACCGATTCATAGCGGGAAAGCAATTCAATCTGATCCCGCGTATATTGTGCAAGTTGCTCTGCCTTTTCCTTGTCTGCACCCGCTCGCTCCTGCAACAGGACCAGCGTTTGCAAGCTGTAAGCGTGCGCCCAGATGTTATACAAGGCGGTCACATTGGCTCTGCGTACTCGCGGTAACTCTTTGAGAATCCATGCTTCCCCACGATCGATCGCTTGCTGTACTTTCGGTCGCTGGTCGCCTGACTGAATCAGTGCAGTTACAGCCATGCAGGTTACCGCAGCACGAAAACCGTGATGCGCGCCGGGAACCGGTGCATAAATATCAAGCGCTTTGGTTCGCTTCGGTGACCCCCAAGAACCATTCTTGTTTTGTTTATTGCAAAGATAATCGACGCCACGCCGGATACTCTCTTCAACTTGCTCTACACCCGGATATTCCACGGCCACCGGTCGTGGAATTGCGATATCCTTGGGGGGTCGGTAGGTGTCGATGAGCGCGAGCGGAGCCAGATCCGCATCGGCAGGGTCGGCAGCATGGGCATGGGCCGCCACGGCCACATACATTCCGAGCAGCATCGCGACACCCAGCAGCGTTCGTCTCATGGGCATGGGAAGCTCAGTCAGGGTTTTTGGCAAGAATGTTGTCACCTGGATTCAATCCTCGAAGAATTTCCAAACGATCACCGACAGTCCGCCCCACACGCACGCGCTGTTTCTTATTTTCTTTGCCATCGACAAGATAGACGTATCGCTCTGCATCATCCCCCCCTTCGGCGACCGCCGCTTTCGGAACCAGAATGGCACTCGGGTGCTGATATACTTCAATGACTGCCGAACATCCCATACCGGCGACAATCCGATTTGCCTGCTCGTCCAACTCTACATCGATCTGTACATCAAATTTTCCTGGAGATACCGGGATTGCGGAGACGCTTTTAATACTTCCGGTCAGTTTTTCTCCCGGGATTGCTGCCGGAGAGACAGCGACCGCATCACCCGGATGCAGGTCCACTAACTGCTTCTCTTCGGCAGTTGCACGAACAAAAAGATCTTCATTACGGACCACCGTCATCAATACGGCGCCCGGTTGTACGCTCGCACCTTGAACCAGCATTTTTCCTTTGGCAGTGGCGTCCGGCCATTGTCCTCGTACTGCCTGGCCATAATAAACCGTGCCGGCGTGCGGGGCACGCACGATCATTAATTTGCGATCGCCCTTCATCCGCGCGAGTTTCTTCTCCAACTTCTGCAGTTCGATCTGCTGCTTCTGGTAGCCGATTTCTTTTTCTTTGATTGATGCCGGCAACGCTGCCTCTGCCCTTTCGAGGGCTAGGGCAGCAGACTGCTGAGCCTCTCGAAGATCCATGGTCTGTCGCGGTAACAAAACATTCATTGCGTGATCCTGTCCCGAAATCGCTTTTTCCAACCGATACTTGGCAGCTTTTACACCGTGGCGAGCGCGGGTAAGAATAATTTCTTCGGTCTCTTCGGTCAGGTCATCCGCCTTGTACATCTTCTCCAATTGATCCAGTTCTTCTTGCTGATAAAGCAATCCGTGACGGGCACCCTCTACTTGTTGCTCAATATCTTGAATGGTTTCCGGGCGGTCAATTTCCAAATACCGCTGCATGTTTTCGTCAGCCTCGTCGGCCGCCCGCTTTGCCGATTCCAGGTCCCGTGGAACCGACTTCCGTAATGTTTCCAGGCTTGCCTCGGTCTGGGCCAGGGCCAATTTCGAACTCACAATTTGCAGTTCAAGATCCTCAATTGCCACATCCAGCTTACTTTTATCAATGTCCAACAGCACATCATCCGCGGCCACTTGATCGCCATGGGCTACAGCTTGGGTAATGGACATTCCGCTCCAGGCCTCGGGGCGGATCGAAATCTCACTTGTCTCTACGGCTTCAAAAAAACCTTTGAGTTTGACCTCTACTTTGAGAGGTTCGCTTTTTACCGTGAATGAGCTCTCGGATTTTATGTCGTCTTTCTTTTTATCCTCGGCATAGACAGAACTTAATAAAAGCAGCGGAATGAGACTTAACGCTAACCGCTTAGTGAAAGAATTTAAAATCATTTTTCATTTCCAATTCGAAGGGGACAACAAGAAATCCGACACTACGTAATTGTAAATCCCGAGCAAGTTGATGTGCAGGGTGTTGAACCGCACTTTTTATGGTTCTCCCTATATTTACCGCACACCCTAAAGAGGGATTTACGATTCAACTAACAATCCACCGGGCAACTGCTGTTGCTGCACCGGCCTCAGATCCAATAAAGAGTTGGGGCGGACGGGCCTCTGCTGCGGCATAACACCGCTCGACAAGTTTCGGCAATCGATTGCCTTCACCCCCCAACCACATCACGCGAGGGGCGTTCAGCGCGAGCAGGAAGGGAACATCTCCATAGCGGACCGCTCCAGGCAACATCATCGGATCGTCAAAACGTGTGACCTGGGTGAATCGAAAACCGGCTGTATAGATCGCAACACGTCGAATCAATGTAGAATCTTCGCCATTCGTGCTCGCGGCGGACGCCGCAGCAACAATCGGTCCGGACTGCCGACCGATGCCTACCAAATGCACTCCCTGCCCCTGATCAAAGGCCCTGCAAAGCGCAAGCACATCGTGAACACGCTGAATGAACAGCGGGTGGTTGTAGCCAAAAGTATATCCGAGTGCATAACGAACGTGCGGAACAACCGGGGCTTTGGTTAGCGGCTCACCTCCTTTGAGAAAATCACCTTGGTAAAGAAGATCTGCAGCGACGATGGGGAAGCCACGTTTCAAAAATGGCGCCACAAATGGCTGCGGCACTCCCTCCGATGACTCAATTCCCACCCTGCCTGCATCGTTGATCCAGACAATCGGTTGCGGGGCGAATCGCTGCGTGTGCGTTGGAACGAAACGCGTGGCCGGGATCTCTTCTCCATATTCGGGCGAACTGACCAATAACGATTCGCGGAAAAAATCTCCTTGATCCAATTTCGAAAGCGGCAAACGCTCTATCTCTTTTCGTTCAGGTACCGCGCGGCCGATCATCGTGTCCAGTGCGCCTCCGACAATCTCGCGATAGCGGGCAAGCGACTTGGTGTCGTTCGGTGTGAGTGAATCAATCTGCTCCTGCCGGGCGGTATTAAAAGCAGCGATCGCCTCGACTTCCGCTGCTTCACCGCAAGGAGGCTTCGGGTGGTCCGGGCCCCAAACCGTCATTTCCGATCGAGTGAGCGGTTCGTATTCCTGTTCGACCATTTCTGAATGGCCAAGTTGGAAATGCTTATCAAAAAAGGCATACATCATGGCGCGGCTGACCGCGTTGTAGTTATGCTCGAAGTCAAAGTATTTTCCTTCCACCTTTTCATCTGCGTCGTAGAGCGCATAAAGCTTTTTAAGTTCGGGCAGACCCTGACTTTCCAGGTGAACAGTCCAGTCGTTGGCGGCCGAGAGACCCAGTGGACGGGGCGCGGCCAAGGCGGTGATATCAATATTTCCGGAATCGATCCTCAGGTAGCACGCATTTTCGCACGGACATCCTCCCTGCATCGAGGTCGATGCCATCACCGCCGGAAAGGCCGCCGCAATTCGATCGTCTATAGCGGTGAGCATGAAGGTCTGCGTACCACCACCTGAGGCCCCCGTCACACCAATCCGTGAGGCGTCGACCTCGGGTAACGAGGTTATCCAGTCCATCGTCCGGAGGGAATTGAAGGTCTGTAAGCCCAGGGCACTGATCAATCGCAACTCGGCTTGCGGGCTGAACAATCCCCAATGTTCGGCTTGTTCCATCTGAGGGCGGCGTCGGGTGCCATGCGCAATCATCTCGATCGGTGCACTGTCAGCGTAACCCAGCATATCGTAATGAAAGACCAGACAGCCCATCCGGCATAACGTTACACACCGCGATTGCAACGGATAGCGACCGCTCGGGCGATCCTCTTCTGAGCCCCAAGTCAATTCCTTAGCGAACTGCTCTTCACTGTGTGAGTGAAAACGCCCTTCTTTCCAATGCCCGTGCGGACAGAGAATCGCTGGAATTTTTCCATGGATCTCAGCCGGTTTATAGAGACTACCGGTCACCCAGAGGCCGGGGCTGCTTTGAAAGTAGACGCGCCAGACAGTATACCCTTCGCGCTCAACTGGTCCCCAAACCGTTGCATTGACCGGCTTCGATTTAGGGGGGGGCCATAGTCCAGCTGCCAGGAGCACACGGCGTCGTAATTCTTGCGACCGAATCGCCCACGCTTCAAGCGATTCAGGAGGATCAAAGGGGAAGGAACCGGTTAAATTTTTGAGCGGACCCAGGCGACGATCATCCGGAATGGTTGCCGTTTGATCGACCCCATGCTCATTCTCACCTGCAAGCACCCCAAGGGGCACCAACCCCGCAGTTGTCATCGAACCGGCAAGAAGCGTCAGGGCAGTGCGACGGTTGAAATTATCGGGTGCTGTCATCGTTGGACCTTATTTTTCAAAAGATTTCACAAGCCTCGGAATTGCAAAAATTACTCCGACACAAAGAGTCATTTAGTCATCTGGCTGCGATGAGATCGGCTCAGCCTTTTTCGGCATGAATCCGACCGACGTCTCCATCCATGTTCCACAGCTACATCCGCCACCCGCTTCAGGCGCAAGAAGCATGCCACCGGCGGGAATCGCACTTAACCAACATCCTGGACGCAACCGAGCCCATTGGGAAGGAATTTCATAACGGTGATCCCAGAGGGTGATATTTCCGGAGCGGAAGATCAGGAAATTGCCTGCACAAGCATACGTGCCACAACCACCGCCGGGCATTACTTTCGCCAAGGTCCGACCGCTCGCGAGATCAAAAACACGAGGTCGAACAAAGAGGTTTCCATTGATCATCGCCGGTCGTGACATGGCCTTCCCGTGATCGTGGGCACCACCCGGCCAGTCGAAACGGTCTTCCCAAGCAAGTTTGCCACTCTCCTGATCGTAGACCGACACATGATATTTACCGGCCCCTGAGGCGACGATCACTAACTTGCCTCGTTGATTTGCGAGGTAAAAGACCGCTTCACCGTCATCCGTATCCAACGGACGCTCCCACACCACTTCACCCGTCTTGGCATCGAGCGCCACGAGAAACTGATTTTCCCAAAGCCGGGGATCTTCGACCCGCCGCGTCTCGGACGCCATCAGTTCCGGTTGCCGTGACTCCACAAAATAGACCCTCCCCGGAATGGCCGTAATGGTGGGATTGAGAATCAATCCCTGCTGATATTCCCACATTGCCGCACCACTTTCTTTGGATAGGGCAAAGAGAGAATCACTGCACACCTTGGCACTCTGCGGACCCTTCGGTTGATCGTACCACGCCGCATGCCCACGGAATTCTTCAAACGGCGCGTTTAACTTTGTGCGGCTACCGAGCAGAATTGGGCCAAGACTTCCCACATAACTCCACTGCGACTCTTCCGAAGAGCCCGCGATCCCAGGTAAAGAAAATTGCTGCGTAAGATGACCATCCCGGGCATCCAACTGCCAACATCGATCATCTACCACGGCGTACAGGGAATCTTCGTCCGCACACCAATTACTTGAATCGCGCGGAATATTAAAACGCCGCATTGCAGGAATTTCTGCCGACCAGAGGACCGTTCCGTTGTAGGCGTCCAGAGCGACGACCCGCTCCAGACCCTGCGCGAAAAGCCGCCCACCGGTCGATAGCGGACCCGGCTTGCGGCCGTTGCGATCGGGTTGATAGCGGGGACCGGGACGTCCGACCCATTGGGTTTCCATTTCGTTGGCAACGGAAGTATAGCCCAAAACCTCCCCACCAAAGGCCGAATTGTCCGCCCGACCGTATTGATGAGACCATTCTCCTGCACCTTTTAAACCCGGTTTTACAAACCGGGCCCACACCCCGTCATCGTCGGCAGTAAAATGAGCGACAACCCCATCGCGGAGAAAATAATCTTCTAATTGTTTCACCGCTTCCTCGGCATCGGTCGCCCGGAGTTGGCCAAACATGCCAATTCCCTCCAGCGGACGCAAAAGCCGGAACGCTTCCCCTGCTCCCGCTTCCGGCGGTTGTCCATCAAGGGCAGCCTGCGACACGACGAGATTTGCAAAATGGCTTGGCAGCGGAAGCGCATCGAAGGAATCAACCGGCAGTACGGCCACGCGGTGCCCATAAAGACCCTCATGAAGCAATGTTTCACGGGTCGATGCAATTTTTTTCTGATCCGTCTCAAGGCAAAGCACGGTCCAATCGCTAGCTTTGGCAATCGAACCGGCCAGGGGACCGGCTCCCAGCACAACGCACAGCCCAGGGCCACTACCGACCTCATCAATCAGGCGTTCTGCTGCCTCTTGATCCTTCCCCGTAGATACATTGTGTGGATACCAAGTCGAATAATTAAAAAATGTATCGCACTCGAAGGTCGATCGCCGTTCACTTCCCGTGGATGCATTTTGCACAATGGCATAAGGGTGATTCCGTCGGTGCCCCAGGTCTTCCATCCGAGCTTTGTGTGTTTGCTTTGGTGAATCATCAACAAAGGTTTGTTTGCCATTTGCAGAAATATACTGCAGTTGTGTGGGCATCGCTTCTGCCGTACCCCACCGGACGATCGCAGAGGTAGGGCTATCGAATTGCAACAGTGGTCCCCAAGCGAGGGCTGCCGGTGTCGCATCCTCGTCGGCCTGAGCCGCCACGTTCCGACGCACGGGGTGCGGGGTTTGCTCTCCTTGCGGACGGAAACAGGTGAGCTGTCCTTCATCGGTGCTGACAAACAGGCCGCCCCCGGCCACTGCCAAGCCAAACGCTCTGCCGTGCACGCTGGCCTGCCAGAGTAGCGACCCGTCCTGGGCCGAGAGCGCTGCCACGCCATCGACCAAACCGGCGTAAAGCGTGTCGCCCGCCAGGATGACTGAAACAACCGACAGACCGGTCACGCGAAATTGAATTTTTTTTGTTTCACGATCAAAGGCCGTGATCACCGGGCGACCAAGCGCTTGGCGATCGAACGGCGTCGCAATAATTGGTTCCTTCTTGGCGTTAAGCGCGACGTTCAGATCTTCTTTCTTTTTGGGATTGATCGCATTTTTGGTGGGCGTGCTCAGCAGATACGCGGTCGGACCTGCGACAATCAGTGATTGGCCCATGGGAAAGGTGGCGAGGCGGGCACCCGTCTCCGCATTACTCGCGGTAAAATTCCCATCCCGGTTGCCGGGGCCATGAAACAGTTGGTTGTCCGGAGTAAGTAAGGCAAAGCATCCACTGCCGTGGTAATCGACCTTTCCCCGTGGCGTGCCGTCCTTACGATTCAAGATCAGCGGCGCAATCCGTCCCTGAGGAATGATCAGAAATTCTTTCGAGGCAAGCATGGCCCCCTCGAAGGAATGGCTGTTGCTTAATTCTTTCACATACCGTCCCTCTCCTTCGACCTTTCCCGTTTTGGCATCGACCGCACATAAATAGGAACGTCTCCAGGGAAGCATTGAACAACAGAAGTACGCCGTTCCATCTTCCACGGTGACTCCGGTTCGCACCGGCCAGAATGAAATCATGCGGTTATTGTTGATCACCTTGCGGTAATCACCGCGCGGATTGAACCTCCACACCAAGTCGCCCGTCACGGCATCGAGACAATAGGCCGACCCGTCGTCGGAACCGAAATAAATGTGGCCATCAGATACCGCCGGAGCAATCCGCACGGGAGCATCAGTTGTATAGCTCCACAAAACGTCTCCAGTGTTCGCATCGAGGCAGCGAACCGTATCATCAACCGAAGAAGCGAAATAGACTCTCCCCTCGCTCACGCTCGTGTGCAGCGCGGCGTCATAATTACGCATTGAGTTGAGTCGGGGGATATCATTATAGGCATCCCACTTTGCCGGGCCTGCCCAGGCGGGAACCGGTGGGCGGACCGATTGCCAATCCCACGCGATCTTTAGTCCTTGGGGCTCTAACGATTCGGTCGTGTGTCCGCTGCGGGCATTGTCGTGCCGATAAGTCGGCCACTCCGCATCTGCAGCGAGCGGCACGAGGACAAAGCTGAGAATCGATACGGCGTAGCGAAAGGACCAAGCCATCGCTTTGATTAATCTATCGTCGCGGCAGTTGAGTGTGCAAAATTTCTGGATCGATCGGTCCATGGCGTCTTTATCCTTTTCGGGTGATTGCACTACTGCGAGTGGATCTCATTCGGGACTTCGGGATCAATCTGAAGTTGACCCTCTACCATCTGAAAAACTTGATCCGCATAGTTCCAGGCCGAGCGGGTATGGGTGACCACAAGAACTGTGCCCCCCTGGTCCCGGTATTCGGTCAAAAGTCGATAAACTTCCTTGGCGGCCGCCTCATCTAGATTACCTGTGGGTTCGTCGGCCAGCAGCACTGGTGGTTTAAGCAGCGTGGCTCTGGCAATCGCCGTCCGCTGTCGCTCCCCGGCGCTCAGTTGACGTGGCTTGTGGTCCATGCGGTGCGCGAGCCCCAAACGCGTTAAAAGTTGCTCGCAATCCTCCACATCAGGCCTTGCCGAACGTTTCATCTGCCCGCGGGGCAACAGCACATTTTCACGGACCGTGAGATAGGGGATAAGATGAAAGTCCTGAAAAATAAAACCGATTTGCCCAGCGCGGAATGTAGCCCTTTGCGACTTGGAAAGCCCGTACAGATCGTGCCCCAGGACCCGAACTGTGCCTGTATCGGGTCGAAGCATACCGCCAAGCGTGAAAAGCAGCGTCGACTTGCCGGACCCACTGGGACCGCTGAGGCAGATCAGTTTGCCCGCTTCAAGCTGAAGATTGATGTCGGCAAGGGCGGTTACGCTTGCATTCCGTGTTGGAAAGGTCCGCGTCACATTGCTAAATTCAATGATCATACTTACTGATTCTCACGTAAGGTGACGGCCGGATCATGACCGATGGCCAACGCGGCGGGAATAAAGCTGGCGAGCAGCGCGATCAACGGTGTTACCACCAGTGCCATCGCTAAAAGTTGGTAATCGCTACGAATCGCCTTAGCCGTTTCGGGAAATATTTCGGGACCAAAGGCTAACGTAAGCACAGTCCCGATCGCAAAGCCTAGAATGGACGCACACAAACCGACCAGCACAGCCCGACCCAATATCAGAAAGCCGATGGTTCCGCCACCGTATCCCAATGCGCGGAGCAGCCCAATCTCTCCAACACGTTCCCGGACATTGATTGCAGCCAACACGCCAAGCCAGGCGGCACTGGCAAGAATCAAGACCAAAATCACGAACGGAGAGTACAGCTCCATCATCCGCCTCTGACGCACGCGTGCATCGGCAATTTCCTTCATCAGATAGACCTGGGTGTCGGGAAGAATTTTTTTCAATTGCGATCGAAGCGTTCCCAAAGACGTATCTTCAGGCGTGTCACACTGCACGCAACTGATCGCCTTGATTTCGCTGATTTCACCTTCGCGGTCAAGCGCTTGTTGGGCATCCGCCAAATTCGCAAGAATCGTAATGTCGTCCACCGTCCCCATTTCGGGTGCGACCCGCTCGACCACCCAGCGACGATTCAAAAGCTGGATCTCCTCTCCCTTCTCGGCCCCAAGTAGCCCGGCCACACCATGGCCAAGATGCACGTGCCCGGGCTTAACGACAACACCCATTTTAGATTTACTTGGTCGACCTTTCGGGTGTTGAGCCATGGCGATGCCGGTCATCCGTGCCTGGCGACCTTCGATCGGAATCTCCGCTGTCAGGGTAGGAATCAAATGGTTGTAAGCAATTTTACCCGCTTTCATCATGCGATCGATCGCAGTGTCTGGCATTGCCTGTTTTGAATATCCCTGCTGATGATATTCATACAAATCGCAACTTGCTGGAATGATGAACACATTCGAGCCGATATCCCGCGCGTTACGCCGGGTCTCTTTATCTGCTGCCCTCTGCATCATGGTGATCCCTACACAGAGCGCAACGGCTGCAGTGGCCGCCAGAAGTGAAAGCAGAAATCCGACTCGGCGATGAAATAATTCTTTCAAGATCAGCCGCAAAGAATAAATCACGCCGCACCCTCCCCGTCGCGGAGTAAAATAAACAACCCGATCGTCACCACAACGAGGGCAGAGCCAATGAGAAAAAGATAAGACCAATTCCTCGGAGGGGCAAAATCCGGCGGTACATCGCTTGTCTGGCTCTGCGCCGCGGTTTGTCCTGCAGATGCTGCGGCGGGACTCTCCGCAGGTTCGGGAAGGATAAATTCTGCGATTTCGTTTTCTTGCACGCTGGCAACCGTTGACTCTGTGGCTACCAATTCGTCAGCTGCAACCGTTTCAGAGGTGTCCGTTGCCGATGTGTCGGTGGCAGCGTCGGTGACCAGATCATCGATCGCAATCTCCTGATAGCTCAGTGCCGGGGCTATTTTCAGGGCATCTTCCAATTCCACCTCGCGGCCACCATCCGTACCTGGGCCGCGGGTTAGAATCCGATCAATCTCGGCCTTAACCAGTGGATTTCCTGGATCGAATCCCAATTGCTTGATCGCCATTTTCTCTTCATTCGAACTCCAGCGGTGCGGCACCATCGCTCCCTGCATCCAACGTCGATCCAGTCCACACTCACAATCTTGCCCAACGACTGCTAGCGACTGGATAAACCGCCGCCGGGGATCCTCCGGGAAACGAAGTATCGGGCCCAACTTCCGACCCCTTCCAAAAAGTAGGGCCACCCGTGTTTCGGGGGTAGCTTCGGGATCCATGCCGAGCGCCCAAAGCAAAATCTTCTCGTCTGCCGCTTCCTCCGCCGTAAGACGAATGACGTGTGGCGGCTCCTTGATCGGCTTGGGAAGAAACTCGAGTGACTGCTCCACCTGAGGAAGAGTCTGTGCAATCATCTCCCGAGTATCTTGATTGACTTGCTCGTCAGTCCCCTCGACCATAAGAATCACGCTATGCACGCCGAGCAACTTGGAAAACATTTCTCGCCGCGCAGAGGAATCGACAAATTCGCGGCAAAGCAGATTGAGTTCTTCCTCTGCAGTGGACGCATCCTGACCCAATCCCTGTTTAATAGTCAGCGGCTCTTGCTCGGGGCCTACGGCAATAAGTGCCGGAAACTGCTTCACTTCCGTCGCATATTTTAAAGCAGGATGATCTATTTCTGGCGATGTATCAACAAATTCAATAACCGTATTTGCATCCAGAAGCACTTGCTCGGCAATGCGATCCACCGCCGCTTGCAGTCCCCCAGATGTTTCTTCATCGGCCGGATCCGCCAACACAAATAGACGGTACGGTGCATCCCCCAAATCGACAAATGCGACGTCACGCACGGTATACCGACAGGCAAAGATAGCCTTCACCTGCCAACCGCTGAGGAGCACCAGCAAAAAAATGATTGAATTCCGGATCATCGCAAATAGGGTGGGTGATCAAGCGAGGATTTCTTGAATGACGCGGCCGTCGTTTTCCACACCTGTCAATCGCTGATCCAGTCCTTGGAACGGATAGGTCAGCCGTTTGTCGTCAATGCCCAACTGATGCAAAAGCGTGGCATTGACGTCGTGAATGTGAACCGGTCTTTCCACAATATTATAGCAGAAGTCATCCGTTGCCCCGAGTAC
>JAYYJN010000099.1:0-2815 GCA_036146215.1 Planctomycetota bacterium | reverse complement strand
AAGATATCTGCAAGAATCACAAATTCTCTGCCTTCCGGGCGGATTCAGCTATGGAGATGATATCGCCGCAGGGCGGATTTTGGGGAACCAAATCCGAAATCATCTTGCCGATGCGATGGAAAATTTCCGTGAAGATGGAAAACTGATTCTAGGAATCTGCAACGGGTTTCAAGTTTTGATCAAATCAGGACTCCTGTTGAGCGATAGGGACAAACAGCAAGCACAACAACATGAGAAAGGTGCCGCCGAAGCGGCAGCGACACTCACCTGGAATGATTCAGGAAAATTTGAAGACCGTTGGGTTCATTTGAGGGTAACCAGTGATAAATCCCCATTGCTCGCCGGGATACAGCGGATGTTTCTGCCTGTTGCCCACGCGGAAGGAAAATTTGTCACTGCCTCGGCAGAAAAACTCGACGCGCTGGAAACTTCGGGGCAATTGGTCCTTCGCTATTGCAATTCGCTGAAGAATAATGGCATTGAGCAAGACGACCATGCGACCGTGCATTTTCCCGAAAACCCGAATGGATCACTGCGGGCGGTGGCCGGTGTCTGCGACGAAACCGGTCGAGTTCTCGGCCTAATGCCTCACCCCGAGAGATATATTGACCGCACCCAACACCCACGCTGGACAAGAGGAGAGGGTGGAGCAAAGGGTGATGGCACGGCGATTTTCAAAAATGCCGTAGAATTTTTCGCTTAGAGAATTCCTTTGCCAAAGCCAGGCTTTTGCGATTCGGGAAGTTCAGTCGCGGACACATCGAAATGCGGCTCGGGAGTGTCCAAATCGATATCATCATATCGAGAGACATAACCCGGTTGCTTTGATCGCTCTAATTCTTCATAGAATTCTTCAACTACCCGCGTCTGAATCATTTCACGACACGTGGAGTTTATCGGGTGGGCAATATCGGCGTGCAATTTCGTCCGCCCCTCGCCCTCGCGATCTGAAGATTTTAGACGGACTTGGCCACCACATTGATTGCAATAGCGGGCCCGGAGATGATTTTTACCACGACATTGCGGGCAATTTGCTGCCAATTTTCGACTTGGCATGGCCACAAATGGCCCATGTGCACCATCTATAATTTTTAAGTCGCGGATAACAAAACAATGATCGAACGTAATCGAGCAGAAAGCTTTTAGACGATCGCTACCTTCCTCGACTAGCTTGATGCGAACTTCTGTGACTTCCACAATCTACCCCCTGCGGCCCGCGGGCCAGATTTTTTTCCAACTTAACCACTCATGTTGACCGTAAAAATATCTCCCACATGCATTGCCCGTAGGCGACTGGCGAATCGATTTGCCTCTCTCCGATGTCGACACAGGCCAAAATACCCGCTTCCGCTTCCCGTCATCTGGTGCACTGCAAAACCCACTCGGTCCATCGCATCGCCCACGCGATCAATCCAAGGTGAGAGGGTTCTCGCCGCTTCGGTGAGCCCATTGTGTAATGTTTGCTTCAGTTGCCGAAGCGAACCGACCTGAAATGCGGCGATCGCCGGCTCAATGTGACGCGGCGATCCGGGTACCTCCGACGCGCGATAGACATCGGCGGTGGATAGCCCCTCAGGCGGAACGACAATCACAGCACATACCCGTGCGGGGGAAGCCAACGGCGTTAACTGCTCACCGCGTCCACGACCGATCTTCGGACCCGGAGCAAGAAAAAAGGGCACATCACTTCCAAGTTGTGCAGCCAGTGTCATCAATCTTTCTCTTGACCAATCAAGTCCCCAACCATAGTTCGCCATTCGAAGCGCTGCTGCAGCATCGCTTGAGCCGCCGCCAAGTCCTGCACCGGCAGGAATCCGCTTGCGGAGTGCAATTCTTCCGCCGCGCAGGATCCCGCTTTCTCGCTTGAGCAGCGCGAGTGCCTGCACCACCAAATTTTCTGGGCCTGCAGTAACAGCCTGTTGGCTCCAGGTGCCACCTCGCCCCAAAAACTGTATCGAAAAATCAATCGTACCAGTCGACTTCGAGGAGTCAGGTTCTGGTTGAAATATCAGTGTGTCGTAGAGTGACACCGGTACCATCAACGTTTCCACGTCGTGGTATCCATCCTCCCGACGAGCGAGAAGTTCAAAATAGAGATTGAGTTTGGCCGGCGTATGGCACACCAGCCCCTGGTTGGTCGCCAACATCGAATCATTTCCCTGCTTCGTTGCTGGAATCTCGCGTAATGCGTCACATTCCAAATCGAGTTTGGCCTATTGAACAAAGCCTGTGTGCTCCGTCCCCTCCGCTCGCTCGGCAATCCCTCCCCGCGAAGCTCCTACGGCCCTCCGCATTTTACCGGCTAAAAAAAGAGAATCAAGTTTTTCCCCCTATCCCATGACTGGTTCGGTAGTTAAACAGGATCCCTCACGAGCCATTTTGACCGCGAAGTAATAAACTCACGATACGCAAACGCTCTGCAACAGATCAGCTTACATGCGGCGATCACCACCCGGCAAAAACCAATGATCAAAAAAACAGACGGTACGCAGTTTGTTCAAGGGCTGCTCATGGGTAGCGCGAACATCATACCTGGTGCCTCGGGGGGCACGATCGCTCTGATTCTAGTAATCTATCAACGACTGATCACGGCAGTGAGTCACTTTGATCGCGAATGGGTTGATGCCCTAAAACGCCGGGATTGGAAGACTGCCACCGAGCATGTGGACTTACGTTTCCTTACTACGCTTGCTCTTGGAGTAGTTGCCGGAACCGTCAGTCTGGGATCTTTGATGCATACGCTACTCGAAAAATATGAAGCAAATACGCTGGCAGTTTTTTTTGGCCTGATTGCCGCTTCCACGCTGCTGGTCGT
>JAYYJN010000098.1:0-6084 GCA_036146215.1 Planctomycetota bacterium | reverse complement strand
ATCGCACTTCCTCTGCGTCAGACAGGGACAGGGGTAACTGAACAGCACCGTAAGCGTACCATCGCAGTCAACCGCGACTCAATGGCCCTACGGATTGCCACGCCATACAGCGCGAAGAGTACATGACATCGGCAGATCGCTCGAACACCTAACGTGCACGTAACATTTCACGACGATAGCGACTCAACACATCGGCTCGGAGCAAAAGCCCCACGAGTCGTCTGGCGGAGCCCGAGTGGGTCTCAACCGGCAGCGTTTCCACATCCCAACTGCCGAAGTCCCGCATCGCCTCCAACAGGTTCATTTCGGGAGAAACACTTAAGCGAGATTTCATCACAATATCTTCTGCGTTGACCAAATGCGGTTCCAGATCGGCGTCCAGGACGCGATGAAGATCCTCAGCGCGAATACTGCCGATTAAGGTTTCATCAGCATCCATCACCGGCAAACTTTCGATGTGTAGATTCGACCGCGCAACACCAATGATCTGCTCAAGCGTATCGGCATAAGAGACCGTGGGGAAGTTTTGGATCATCACATCACGAACCCGCACATGCTCCAACGCTTGCATATCGAGACCCCGAGTCAATGTCTCGCCTCTGCGGGCAAGTTTTTTCATATAAATGCTCTCCGGATCGATATAACGAGACACCCAACTCGACAGGCCGGCGGCAATCATGATCGGCAGGATGATGCGATAATCGCCTGTCATTTCATATACAATCAAAATCGCACTTAGCAGCCCGTGGGTCGTGCCAGCCACGACCGCTCCCATACCGACAATCGCATAAACGCCAGGATTGGCGCTAAAATCGGGAAACAAAAGATTGCAGATCAAGCCGAAGGAGGTTCCGAGCGATGCACCCAAAAATAGCGATGGGGCAAAAATACCTCCCGAGCCGCCTCCGGCAAGGGTGAGACTCGTGAGCAAGGGCTTCAAAAGAACAAGTGGTAAAAACCAGAACAATTGCGCCTGCATACGTGCCTTGTCCAGTGGGATTTTCTCGCTAGTGGGTGCCCCATTTGTTGCATCACGTTTTGAGTCTTCAACCGGCAATTCGACAGGCTTCTGATCGTTTTGCATCCGCAAAGCCCGATGGACAACCTCATATCCGACGCCGAAGAGCGCGGGCGTCTTAATCTCCCGGTCGATCGGAGGAGCAATCCGCGGTAGCACCAGCTCGTAGCCCACACCGATCACACCGACCAGCAACCCCAATAGCAATGCTCGCTTCCACCAAGTCGTAAGTTTTTTCTCGGCAAGATCCTCACACCGATAGAGCATCTTTGTGAAGCTGACGGCCACGAGGCCACAAAGCATCCCGAACAGGATATACGAGGGAAGCTCTCCCCAATCGCCAAGAAATTCATACCTCAATTCACCGAATGCGGGCCACCACCCTGCTCCGCTCGCCTGCACATGAATCACCTGAGCCAGCACACAGGCAATCACAATCGGCGCGAGGCTCTCCACTGCAAAACTACCCAAAATGATTTCACTGGCAAACATCACGCCAGCCAACGGAGCATTGAACGTTGCGCTGATACCGGCACCCGCACCGGCGGCGACGAGAATCGTCAAATGTCTCGGCGAAATATCAAAAATCTGACCCGCTAAACTGCCCAGTGCCGCCCCGATCTGCACGATCGGCCCTTCGCGACCGACCGAACCACCAGTGCCGATACAAAGCGCGCTGGCAAGCACTTTCACTAAAGCCACCCGCGGACGGATGATTCCATCGTCATGGGCAACGGCAGAGATGACCTCGGGTACTCCGTGGCCTTGGGCTTCCCGAGCAAACCGACGTGTTATCCATGCAACCAGCAACAACCCAATGGCCGGTGTTACGGCCAGCAGAATCCAAAAGCTCCATGTCGAAACTGCAAGTGCGTATGCCTGCTGGACACTAAAACTTGCGATTCGTGCGATCAGAGCGTTGAAAATGACTGCCCCGTAACCGGCGGCGATTCCGATTACGCAAGAGAGAGAAATCGTCAGCGGTGTTCCGGTAGGAATCAACCGATCGCGCAGTGCCGTCCAATTGCGACCGGAGTGAACTGTCTTCGGGGCAGATTCAGCCATGAGACTCGCATCTCTCCACGGGGTGGTTCAACGGGTGATGGATTTTCGCATTTTCAGTCCACGCGATCAGCTCGATGAGTCGCCGAGGACAAGCTTGCCGCGGCGGGGAAAATAGCCGATCACGCGTCCCGGTAAAATCGCGTTGCCGACGATACCCTTAGCACCGCCCATGACTAGACCTGCGGCTAGCATTTTTGGAAGATCTCCACAGCGGAGCGTCATCGTTATCCCTCCGATCTTCGCCTCCAGCATGTGGGTCTCGGTATCAAACTGACCGTACCCTGGGTAAAAGTCAGTAATGGCGCCAGCTGCCGGAAACGATTGAAGCGAGCCATGTTGAAAGTAAGAAACCTGTGCTCCCGTATCAAAAAACATCCGATACATGGATTCACCGATTTCAACCTCCATCAACGGAATACCCATAAATTGATCGAGGGGAACCACCGAGCCCTCAACCGAAAGATCATCCAAGGATAAAATCATCTCGCCACTGTCGACATCGAGCCGCACATCAAACCGGTTGATTACATCACTGCCGAGCAGCCCACAAGTTCGATGATCCGCAAAGCCAGACAACGTCTCTGCATCCATGCCCATATAAGAGCTGGGAATTTTAATTACTTCGCCAGCTAGCATGATCGAGTCGACAGCACCGAAGCTGGTCGGGGAACCGGTATCGAACATCCACTCAACACCGTCAAGCTCGATGTAAAGATGACCGGTTTCGAATTTCAACGAGATTTTCTGCATGTTCGAAACTCAGCGGTGCCTCGAGAGAAAGCGGATTACCGCAGTCGCGTGACGCACATCAACGACCACGTGTTGGACCCCGTTATACGCTAATCGGAGCCGCCGTGTCATCAGAACATTTTCTCACTCCCGCATACCGCAATGCATCGATGCATGTGTCAAGCAAAAGATGAGGCACGGTGAGCGCAAACAGCCCAATAAAAATGACCCTGATCAAACCCTCACTGCCACTGATAGACGGAATCATCGCATACACGGCAAATCCTAAAGCGTATGTTGCCACGGTGGGCAACATTCCGCGGGCGATAAATACGGGTAGCGTCCCTCCTAGCTGCTTCCGCAAATGAGTCATACTGCGCACCGAATGCAAACCACAGAAATAAATCGCAAAAAAAATCAGTGGTTCAAAAAGAATGACGCCCAGGAGCAACACCACACCCTCACACAGATCGTGCCATCGACGACGGACCAGTTTGAGGCCGCATGCGGTGCTCCATAAAATCCCAATCAATGTGCCTAATACGAGAATCGATTGAGGACTCGCGGCGATCGATTCCTCAAACATCAGCACGTTAAAATAATAAAGAACCGATTCGGGCCAAGTAACTAGTGGTCCAAACACCACAAGCAGTGCCATGGCAGAACGGTACAATCCACCTCGCCCGATCCAGTCGTGTGAGAAATGCCAGACTGAAAGAGCAAGGAAAACGACTAATCCAACGTGGGGATAGAGCATCCAGACAGCAAAAGAACCCGCGGCCAAACCAGCATAGGCAAACAGAAAAACGATCGCTGAAAGCTTGGAAGTAATCACCCCCGATTTTTTGGCTACGGCATAATCAAATGCACCATGAGGGATGCCGAAAACCCCTACAGCAGCCAACAGCACACCAATCGTGAATATTCCGCTACTCGCTACACCATACGTGGCAGCCGCCACGGCCAGCATCAGACCAATCGTAATTTTTAACGCAAGATCCATGTGATCTATCCCGCTGACGGAATTCTTTGGAGGCACTTCGCTATCCAATCTTGCGTTGCGGCGACGATGAAGGGACGCTTGGGCATTCGGGAAATTACCGGATACAGCACGCGAGGATCACTGCTGCCAGACAAAAATGCGGCGAACTGATCCCCCGTTGTCGCCTTTGCCATTTTGAGAAAAAACTCCGGGCATCGAGCGACATTTCCCCGAACGGCTCGCAAGAATATTCGATCCAACGATCGCTCAATCGATTTTCCCGAATAGGCTTCGCACGGCGGGTTACCTGCAGCCAACTCGTCGGCGCACTGTTTTGCCCAACGATCAATGCGTCGAAGGGCGTATCCGGTCGAAGCACGTGCTGCGCCTCCGGCGAGACCGGCGCGGATAATCCGCGAACCACCACGGGTTGACGCATTGATGGGCTGCATGGGAATCATACCTTTTTCAACTCGCAGCGTTTTGAACTTCTGGCCGCCGGCCAGCTTCCGGATTGAGCTGGTGAGACGATTGTCTAACTCTTCGATTTCGATCTGATCCACCGCAAACGCTGTTTCTTCGACGAGTGCAGAGTACGGGTCAAGTGGCAATAAATACTGGAACCATACCGCCCGATTATCTGCCGCAAGGCCTCCCATCAGCACTGCCCGATGCGGATCAAATGTTGGCCTCTCAAAGATGATCTCACGACCAACGAAAATCTGGAGCAAGCCATCGGAATTCGACGCGGTGGTCATTTGCGGACGAGCATCGATGACATATTTTGCGAAGTAATCGCCGTGATCGGTTCGGACGGAACATCCCTCGTCCCCCTCGCATGTTGCAGAAACTTCGACGCCGGTTTTTAAGGTAACGTTGCTGCACTGTTGTATCTGCGATACGGCACCGCGATAAAAGTCGCTCGAACGAACGTAGCAATATGGTCTCTGAGAAGCCTGATGCGAGATCGCCTCTCCCAGCCCACTGACTTCCCAGTTCCACCACTGTTTGGAAATCAATTCCTCGATCCACGACGACTCGTTTGGGTCTTTCCAAAAACACCAGGTCCGGTCATCGGCATACTCCCTCCGGCGCTCCAGAATCAGACAGGAATGCTCCTTGCTTTTCTTTTTTGAAAGATGAGACCCGAGGCATAACCCTGCAGCGCCCCCACCCACAACAATGCAGTCATATTTGCGATACGGATTACTCATGAATGGCACCTGAGACGGAACATTTGCCGGCAACGGTCCCGCTTGAGGGCGGCCATAGGCACCGTGCGAGGGTCAGCATCGTACGGACGAGTTTGCGGTGTAGCGGAACCACGGTCCGCTGCCTGAGCACTTCACAGTCTCTTTGCTCAATGCAACGCCCTATCTCACGGTAGACGTCTGCTGCCACTGAAATGCCCAGGCGATTTTTCAACGGCAAACAGGCTAAACCTGATCGAGCTTCCGCATAGCGCAATTCTGCCATCCGTAACAAACGTTGAACCGCGCCTCTCAACTCGGCAGGCACCTGCTCCGAATGTAAAGACAATTGATCAACCGACAGCGTGGGAATCCAGTCAGCTGGAACGTATTGTCGACCCATTCGGGCATCCTCACGAATATCGCGGGCAATGTTGGTCAGCTGCATCGCGATACCCAGGTCGGCAGCCTGCGGCAGCAATTCTGATGTACCACCAAGGATGGGGCACATCATTTCGCCTACGGTCCCTGCTACCAGATAACAATATTGAATCAACTGCTCAGCATCTTGAATCAATACATTGTCTGCGAGATCAGAAATCGCACCGTCAATGAGTTTCGTTGCCGAAACGAGTGAAAGTCCACGTCGGTTTGCCATCTGAAGAAATTCGCAAATCAGAGGAGATTTGCCCGAGCCCGACAAAATTTGCTCGCGCAAATCGACAAGTTCAAACCGTACACCCGGACCCGCTGTCGGGTTGTCCGCCAGATCATCGACATGACGGCAGAAGGCATAGAGGAGCGTAGCATCTTTTGCCGTATCTGCAGGCAGAAGCCGAGCCGCAAGGGCAAAGGTACGACCCTTTGAGCGTAAGATCGATCGCGCGTCGACGTGTACATCCTGGCTAAGATGCCCGGGCATGGCTCGGCTCCCATCCAAGGTCTTTGGCAACCAAGTGTTCCGTTGCCTTTGCGGAGCACAACACACCTGGCACCCCACCACCAGGATGCGTTCCGGCCCCGACCAGATACACATTCTGTAACCCCTCTGCGCGGTTATGAAAACGGAACCACGCCGATTGGTAAAACAATGGCGCTAC
>JAYYJN010000097.1:0-4141 GCA_036146215.1 Planctomycetota bacterium | reverse complement strand
TTTTGATGGCCCTCACCCGGCAGGTCTCGTCGGAACACACATCCATTTTTTGTCACCGGTTTCGTCATTGGCCGCGGTTTGGCATGTGGGCTACCAGGACGTGATCTCGATTGGGCATTGCTTTCGCACCGGAGAATTGCTCACGGATCGCGTGGTCGCTCTTGCAGGTCCACCATTAATAAATTCCCGATTGGTAAGAACCCAGCTCGGGGCTTCTCTGCCAGAGTTGATGGTCAGCGACGGACAGGTCGATTTAAGCAAAACACGGATCATCTCCGGTTCGGTGCTTGCGGGAAGACATGCAATTGCTCCGGTCGACTTTCTCGGCCGCTATCATAATCAGATTTCTTGTCTCGCCGAGGGCGGTGACCGAGAGTTTCTCGGTTGGCTCAAACCGGGTGAGAATAAATTTTATCTTCGTCGCGTCTATGCCTCACGTTGGCATCCGCTGAAAAAACGGCGCTGTGATATGGACACAAGCACTTACGGCAGCCCCCGCGCGGTGGTGCCGATCGGCATGTATGAGGACGTGATGCCGCTCGATATCGTGGCTACCCCATTACTGAAGGCTCTGTTGACCGGCGATACGGAATCGGCACAAAGTTTAGGGGTGTTGGAATTGGACGAGGAGGATCTGGCACTTTGTACTTTTGTCTGTCCAGGCAAGCACGAGTACGGTACCTTGCTGCGCCAGAGTTTAAATCGCATTGAGGCAGAGGGCTAAAGGCCAAAGAGAGGTTGGCGTGTTACGCAAATGGCTCGACAAGATGGAACCCCTTTTCCAGGAAGAGGGGCGCCTCTCAAAATTGTATCCGCTCTATGAAGCGACTGACACGTTTCTATATACGCCGGCCAGCGTTACGCGGGGTGCTTCCCATGTGAGAGATGGCATCGATTTGAAGCGGATGATGGTCCTGGTCGTCGTTGCGCTCGGTCCGTGTTTTTTCATGGCGTTTTACAACACTGGTTATCAAGCCAATTTGGCGATTTCGCAGGGCGCAAGTGTCCTGGAGTCTTGGCGTGAGAATTTTTTGGCTTGGTTCGGGCTTGGCCACGAGCCACAAAATTTTTTGGATGATGTGGTTCTGGGTGGTCTCTATTTTCTGCCCGTATATGCCGTCACTATTGTAGTAGGGGGGCTGTGGGAGGTTTTGTTTGCAATCGTGCGTAAGCACGAGGTGAATGAGGGCTTCCTGGTCACCAGTGCGCTGTTTCCTCTAACCCTTCCCCCGACAATACCTCTGTGGCAGGTTGCGTTAGGGATAAGCTTTGGGGTTGTCATAGGAAAGGAAATATTCGGCGGCACCGGCAAGAATTTCTTGAATCCTGCGTTGACGGCGAGAGCTTTTTTGTATTTTGCTTATCCGGCACAAATCACGGGTGCCGCTGTCTGGACGGCGGTCGAGCGGCCTGATGGTGTAAGCGGCGCAACGCCGCTCGGGGTCATGGCTGATGCAAAAGTTGGGCAAGATATGACCAATATCCAAGCGATGGTCGGCCATAGTTGGTGGGATTGTTTCCTCGGATTTATTCCTGGCTCCATGGGCGAAACGTCGGTGGTCGCCTGTTTGCTCGGGGCGACCTTGCTGCTGTTTGTGGGGGTAGGTTCCTGGAGAATTATGGCCGGCGTTGTTGCCGGTGCTGTCGCCACTTCGACACTATTCTGGCTTTCGAGTAACGGCTCAGAGAACGCCATGATGTATCTTCCTCCATGGTGGCAATTGGTCATCGGGGGGTTTGCCTTTGGCACCATATTTATGGCAACCGATCCAGTTTCGGCTGCAATGACAAATGCAGGCAAGTGGTGGTATGGCGCACTCATTGGGCTTATGACGATATTAATCCGGGTGGCAAACCCAGCCTATCCCGAGGGCATTATGTTGGCCATTCTTTTCGGTAATGTAATGGCCCCCTTGATTGACTATTTCGTTGTGCAAATGAATATCCGACGCAGGATGGTTCGCTATGAAGCGTGATAGTACGGTGCAGACTCTTGTTGTGGCAACGATGCTATGTGTCGTTTGTTCGGTTATTGTGGCCGGTGCGGCGGTCGGCTTGCGACCGCTACAAGACGCTAATAAACGACTTGATAAGAAAAAGAATGTATTGATCGCAGCAGACGTAATCTCAGAGGGACAAGTGGTTTCGCAGCAAGAGATCGACAAAAAATTTACCGAGAACATTCGACCGGTATTGATTGATTTGAAGACGGGCAAGCGGGTCGATGCATCGATCGTGAATCCCGACACCTATGATCAGCGGGCAGCCGCTGCGGATCCAAAACAAAGTCAGCCAATCGCACCAACCGCAGACATCGCAGGGATCAAGCGTCGGGAAAAATATGCATTTGTGTACGAAGTGGTCGGCAGTGATGGCAAGCTTCAGCAGCTTGTGCTTCCGATCAATGGAAAGGGCCTCTGGTCGACCCTCTATGGCTTTTTGGCGCTCGACGCCGATGGTTCGACCGTGAGGGGTATCACATTTTACGAGCACGGAGAAACAGCCGGTTTGGGTGCGGAAGTGGATAACCCAAAGTGGAAAGCCATTTGGCCTGGCAAGCAAGTTTTTGATGAAAGCGGAAAAATTCGCCTGGAAGTGATCAAAGGGAGCGTACCACCCTCCAGCCCGAATGTGCAGTACGAGGTCGACGGTATTTCCGGCGCCACGATAACGAGTAAAGGTGTTTCTAATTTGATTCATTATTGGCTCGGACCCGACGCGTTCGGTCCTTTTCTTGATCTGCTCCACCAAAGAAAGGATGCCACACCGAATGCCTGAGATGCGTGCAAAGGAAGTTTTGTTTGACCCGATTTTCCGTAACAATCCAATTGCGCTGCAGGTGCTTGGCATATGCTCGGCCCTGGCGGTCACTACAAAGCTGGAAACCTCTGTGGCGATGGCGCTCTCGGTGATTTTCGTTCTCGGCTGCTCCAATGCGGCCGTGAGTTTAATCCGAAATTACATACCCACTAATATTCGGATCATTGTGCAAATGACGATCATTGCCTCTCTGGTGATCGTAGTAGACCAACTGCTTCGAGCTTTCGCATTTGATGCAAGTAAGCAGATGTCGGTATTCGTCGGATTGATTATCACCAATTGCATCGTCATGGGACGTGCGGAGGCATTCGCGATGAAGCACTCGCCGTTGATGAGCGCATTGGATGGCATCGGCAACGCGATTGGCTACAGCGTAATTTTGTTGGTGGTCGGTTTTATCCGAGAATTGTTCGGTTCAGGAACCGTCTGGGGTTACACCATCTTTCCCCTTAGCAATGAGGGTGGTTGGTACGTTGCCAACGGATTGTTGCTCCTGCCACCGAGCGCCTTTTTCATCATTGGTTTCTTTATTTGGGTCTTGAGAACATTTCGACCCGAGCAAGTGGAACAGGAGGGGTAGGCTGGTGGATGAACTTCTGTCGATATTTTTAGCATCAATCTTTGCAGAAAATTTGGCCCTCGCATTTTTTCTTGGGATGTGCACGTTTCTGGCGGTTTCAAAGACCGTCAAAACGGCGCTTGGTCTTGGCGTGGCAGTGATTGTGATCATGACGATCACGATTCCAGCGAATAATTTAATTTTCCAGTATTTGCTCAAAAAGGGTGCCCTCTCCTGGATCGATTCCTCGTGGGGGAATATTGATTTATCTTTTCTCTCCTTGATCAGCTTTATCGGCGTGATCGCCGCGATGGTTCAAATCCTTGAAATGGCACTCGATCGATTTTTTCCGCCTCTCTACAACGCGCTCGGTATTTTTCTGCCCTTGATCACAGTGAATTGCGCGATTTTAGGCGGTTCCTTATTTATGCAGGAACGGGACTATAATTTTACCGAGAGCTGTGTGTTCGGCTTCGGATCCGGCGTGGGCTGGGCACTTGCGATTGCAGCGCTTGCAGGCATTCGCGAAAAAATGCGCTACAGTGATGTGCCGGACGGACTGAAGGGATTGGGTATCACATTCATGACCGTTGGTCTCATGGCACTGGCATTTATGTCATTCGGAGGGATGTAATTGCGATGAATGAGATTATCCTCGGCGTCCTAATGTTTACGCTTATCGTTTTGGCACTGGTCGTATTGATTCTGTTTGCCAAGTCGCGTCTGGTCGCCAGTGGAAACATTGAAATCCTCATCAACGAT
>JAYYJN010000096.1:0-17269 GCA_036146215.1 Planctomycetota bacterium | reverse complement strand
CCAATTCACTGCCCTTTAATTGATCGTATGCGAGCGAGGGTCGCAGCGACGAACCAACCGGTCGGACCCGATAGATTCTTCCACGATCATTTCCATCACGGACATCGGTCTGTTGAATCACTTCGGGATCGAGCCACTTCGGATGCTCGATCACACGACGATACATATCCGCAACATAGAGCGCGCCATCCGGTCCAACCCGCACCCGGGTCGGTCGGAACCAGGGATCGCTCGAGCGGAGAAATTCAGACTGCTTATCCTCCGCAAAACGCTCGCTGCGAAATGTCGTGCCTTCCGGGATCAAGCGACGACGATGCACAAGATTATACGCCGGTTCACTGGTAAACGTCGTGTTGCGATAGTCTTCTCCAAATAGCGTATCGCGATACACGATGGTGCTACCAGCTGAGGTAAAAACCGCGGGGGCTCCAAGCGGCCGAATATTTCGATTGCAGTGACTGATGATCCTTGCCAGCGGAAAAACACGGCGGGATCCTGCAAGGATATCGCGCATCGACGCCGTGTTACCCCGAACCGGATTACGGTTCTGGTAATGCTCGGAAAGCACAAAATGAAAGATCGGATTCGGGTTATTGTTACCAAACCAATTTCCCCAATCATCACGATCGCGGCCATACTGGGTCTGGCCTGTCACGGTTTCCACGCGCCGATCATCAGGTGCTATTCGGATATCGCGGCCCCGCACATCGATTGGCTCAGCGCCGGTGGAAACCTTGCCGCCGCTGCTGCCATTTGCCAGGTAAAGCCAATGATCCAGTCCATACACGAGTCCATTGACACGGTGCTGCTGATTCCCGAGACCAAAACCGGTAAACAGCATCTCCCTTTTGTCTGCGACGTCATCTCCATCTACATCTTTTACAAAAAGAATGTCCGGGGCAGCGGTAATCAAAACGCCATCACGCCACGCCATCACGCCGGTCGGAAAGTTCAGGCCATCTATCATCACCGTTGCCCGATCGTAGACGCCATCCCGATCAAGATCGCGTAGGACGCTGAGACGACCCCCGGGTTGACCTTTGCCATCGAGTCCCTCCGGGTAATCGATCATCTCGATGACATACAGGGCGCCATCAGCGCCCCAATCGAACGCGACCGGATCACGTACGAGCGGTTCAGCAGCAACCAACTCCACCGTAAATCCTTCGGGCGCTTCGATATTTCGAAGCGACGCTGCTGGGGATTTTGGAGATGCCGGACGATCCCCGAGAAGTTCTGCAAAGCTGCGTCGATCAACACCCCCGGGGAGTTTAGTGGTGTCCTCATTCTGAACCCAAAGATGACGCTCCGCAAACCATGCGCCGTTGTTATGTCC
Organism: Planctomycetota bacterium; assembly: GCA_036146215.1. Taxonomy (GTDB): domain Bacteria; phylum Planctomycetota; class Planctomycetia; order Pirellulales; family UBA7805; genus UBA7805. The sequence goes on along the minus strand of JAYYJN010000096.1, from coordinate 15,933 downwards.
TGCCCGTGTAATCTGTGGGATCGTTTTTTCGGCCGAGCGGTCAGCGGCGAGAACCCGGTCACTCCAACCCGTACTCAGCGATTTGAACAAAAAAAGTCCGAACCCGTAATCATCCGAATACATTACATCCACACGACCATCTTCATTGACGTCGACAAAGCGTAAACCCGCATCGCGTCCATCGGCATCCACCAATAGCGCATTTTCAGGCAACGCAAAGGGTAGTTTCTTCCACTGATGTGCCTGCGGATGCCACCGAAAGATGGCGTTTTGATGCGGGTTACTGACAATCACTTCACAAATCCCATCGGCATCCACATCCCGCAGTCGAACCCCCTGATCAACTCCCTTTTGGGAGGTCATGACCGGTTTGCCATCGAGTTCCAGGCCTGCGAGCATTGTCGCATCGTGTTTCCAACCGTCTTGCTCAAAATGCCATACCCCGGCCTGTCGTTCGTTACGCACGAGAAAACTGGCAGCCCCCCCCGATGAAAGCACTCCGAAGCGAACACCCGCATCCTTCGAGCCGGTGCCCTGCAGGATCCCGTCCTTTTTCTGCCTTTCCGTGGAGACACCGACAATCCGCACCGGAAAAGATGTTTCTTCCCACGCCATCTGATCCGGGTCCCAGATTCGGGTCTGTTGAAGTTGGCCATTTCCAATGACCACATCTAAGTAGCCATCATCATTTAGATCCAGCAGACGAACGCCGTTATCCGAGCCATCGGTAGCACGCAGCGGTTGACCTGCGAGCAAATGCTTGGTGAGTCGGTCCACACATTCACGAAAGTTAAGAATGCGAACTTTATTTCCCCAGCGATCAACGGCGTGATCAATGACATCGACCATTTGGTCCGACCGGATCCAGCCGTGCGGATGGAACACGATGTTGGCCATTCCACGCTTGACGACCGTCGCATCCACCGCAACTTTCAAATCTTCTACCGTTTTGGGATTGTTTGGTTTTTGCAGTTTCTGGGCCTGCCAATCACTCGGGACAGCGAGCGGGAACTCCCAGCAGAGTTTTGCCACGGGGAAAGGATAGGGATAGTTTTCCACCTTGTTCACAAATAATTCGAAAGGGAAGTAGCGAGAAAATCTCGAAGAACCATCCGAATTTTCCACCATGTTGCGTGGCAAGTCGGGATCATCGCCGGTCATCGGCGCACAGATCGAACTACTGGCCTGCATGAAGTTGCCTTCAGGGGTTACATCGCAAATGATTTCGGCGAATGCCCGAGGACTGGGTGTGTTCAGCGAATCGCAGCACGGAAAGCGGAAGGCAACGGGGTGGTTACCAGGAATTTTTGAAATTTCATCAACACAGCTATCATAGGTCTGCTTCGCCTTCTCAAAGTCACCGTCGCGAAGGCAGGGACAGGGATGATCAAGCGTGTGCGTTTCAATCGTCACACCCTCAGCCAACCACTTCTGCAGATGGGGATGCTCGGGATCGATCGTGTTGGTAACGATGCTCACCGGAGCATAGCCATAAATTTCACGCAACCTGTCGAGTATCGGCCTCAGGTACGCCTCGTACCGATCCACTTCCCGCATGTCGTCGATACCGAGCGTGATGACCGCCTCGATACCCTCTTCACCCACCCACTGAGGAGTGACAAGTTTTGGGAAATTTAAATTCGGATAGTACGGGTTACTGAAATCATCCAGGTAAGTCAGACGATTCCCGTTGTCCGTTTCCGCTGAGCATGCCTGTTCAGACTCTGCACCGTTTAAACTGGCAACGCATAAAACGCAGCAACTGACAAACGTAATCGAGCAGAAGACGATTCCGAAAATGCCACCAAGCAATAATCCCTGTCGCCATCGGCTGAAAAAAACGTGCATCACTTCATACATCCCGGTAGAATTATTCACATAGAAAAGTATAGCCAACAACATGGTCCCTGGTGAACCGCTTGGCCGGGACGTGCGAGTCACCCATATTTTGGCTACAATAAGACCGTCGGTAAAACGCTATTTTAGAAACATCTGGCTGGTCGCCATGCGAATTGCGTTTCAAATTCTTTTTGGTTTTCTGTTATTTTCCGCCGCGATCAACCGAGGGATTGCCGGAGAGGAAACCGTTGACTTCTCACAGAGCATCCGACCCATTCTTTCGGACGCGTGCTACCAGTGCCATGGACCGGACGAGAAAGAGCGGCAGGCAGGGTTACGACTCGACCAACGCAAAAGTCTATTGGCGAATCGCGACACGCGACCGGCGGTCGTTCCGGGCAATCACTCCGAGAGCGAGATCTTTCATCGAATCACCTCCAACGATCCTGAAATGCGGATGCCACCACCCGATGCAGTAAGGCAACTCACAGCGAAGGAAATCGAACTTTTAAAGGCATGGATAGATCAGGGAGCTGACTGGGAAAAACTTTGGTCGCTACAACCGGTCCGAACGGTAGAACCTCCAAGTGTCCAGCAGCAGGATTGGCCGCGAAGCACGCTGGATCGATTTGTCCTGGCCAATTTAGAGCGGCAAGGTTTAACCCCAAGTGAAGAGGCAAGTCGGGAAACGTTAATCCGCCGGGTGACGCTTGATCTCACCGGACTGCCTCCGACGCTCGCAGAAATTGATGCCTTCATCGCCGATGCCAGTGAAGATGCCTACGAAAAAGTTGTGGAACGACTCTTGGCTTCACCCCATTATGGTGAACGGATGGCGGTTGATTGGCTCGACGCTGCACGTTTCGCCGACACGCACGGATATCATGTCGATTCGCAAAGGGAGATGTGGCGATGGCGAGACTGGGTGATCGATGCTTTTAATCGCAACATGCCGTTTGATCAATTTACGGTCGAGCAACTTGCCGGAGATCTGCTGCCGGAGCCAACAGAAAGCAGTCGCATTGCGAGTGGATTCAATCGCAACCATGGCATCAATTTTGAAGGTGGGGCTTTTGCGGAGGAATTCCGCGTGGAATATGTGGTCGATCGAGTGCATACGACTGCCACGATCTTTATGGGGCTGACCCTGAAATGTGCGAGGTGCCACGACCACAAATTTGATCCACTCTCTCAAAAAGACTATTACCGGTTTTTCGCTTTTTTCAATTCCGTTCCTGAGCGGGGTATCGATGGGGCCATTGGTAATGCAGTGCCACTCATGCGTTTTCCTAGCGGGGAACAACGAAGTGCACTGGAAGCATTGAATGCTTCACTCACAGCACGGCAACGGGAGGTAGAGGTCTACAGAAAAAAGAGTGATAAAAAAGTCGCTGCCTGGGCGCAGAAGCGTAAAACAGAAGTTACGGGTGCCGTGAACGAAAAAGGCAATTCGGATTCTATTGATGCGATCATAAAACTTGAGGCGGCAGAGCGAACCGATGCTCAAGGAAAAGAATTAACTGAAGCATTTCTCGCGCAAGATAAAACATATCAAGAACTAAAATCGGCGGCAAAGCAAGCCGAACGCAAGCGGGACAACTTTGAAAACAAGATCCCCTCCACAATGGTAATGCGTGATTCAGAAAAAATGCGTAGTACTTACTTACTCAACCGCGGGCTCTATGATCAACCGGGAGAGCAGGTGACCGCTGGTGTTCCCGCTATCTTTCCACCGCTGCCCCAAAACGCAGCGGGAAATCGACTCTCGCTCGCCCGTTGGCTCGTAAATGGCTCGCACCCACTTACGGCGCGGGTGACTGTGAATCGATTTTGGCAATCGATTTTCGGCAACGGAATCGTGAAGACATCCGAGAATTTTGGTTCGCAGGGATCATTGCCGTCCCATGCCGCACTGCTCGATTGGCTTGCAGATCGCTTTGTTCAATCGGGATGGGATGTGAAAGACCTGATGCGTTTGCTGGTCACCTCAGCGACATATCGTCAAAACAGCAAAATCACGGAAGAGAGTTTTCAACGGGATCCGGAAAATCGACTTCTCGCCCGTGGACCAAGACTCCGCCTGCAAGCGGAAATGATCCGCGATGCCTCCCTGGCGGCAAGTGGACTGCTGGTTCGCTCTGTCGGTGGTGCGAGCGTCAGACCATATCAGCCCGAGGGGTTGTGGGAGGAAGTAGCCTTCGGAATAAAGACCTACGGTGCACAAGAATACGAACAAGATCATGGGGATGCCCTGTATCGCAGGAGCATGTACACGTTCTGGAAACGTTCGTGTCCGCCACCGTCAATGGTCACCTTTGACGCCCCGGACCGAGAAACCTGTACCGTGCGGCGTGAACGGACCAATACGCCTTTGCAAGCGCTGGTGTTATTGAACGATCCAACTTACGTCGAGACGGCTCGGGGCTTGGCGGAACGGACGATGCATGAAGGCGGGAAATCGAATCATGAACGTATCACGTATGCTTTTCGCATTGTTACCGGAAGGCGACCCACGGCTGCCGAGTCGGCAATCTTACTCGAAGAACTCAATCAGCGTTTCGCCTCTTTTAAAATCGATCCGCAGGCTGCTACGCAACTATTAAGCGTTGGTGATTCTCAGGCCGACAGCGACCTATCGATCGAGGAACTCGCTGCCTGGACGATGGTTGCACGCTTGCTGTTCAATCTGGATGAGGCGATCACGAAAAGTTAGAGCCATGAATGAGTTTTCAAATCGTATTCATCCGCTTTCGCGAAGATCGTTCCTGCAAGGGGCGGGTCTCGGGGCGGCCGCCCTTGCCGGCCTGGATGGACGCGTTGCCGATGCATCTGCCACGGCAAAAACAATCGCGATGCCTCATTTTGCCCCGAAAGCTAAGCGGGCGATCTGCCTCTATCAACTCGGTGGCCCCTCGCAGCTGGAGATGTGGGACTATAAGCCACGACTGGAAGAGTTTGCCGGCACCGATCTCCCCGAATCAGTTCGCGGTGATCAGCGATTGACGCGGATGACTGCGGATCAAAAAAATCTTCCAATCGCCCCTTCGATTTTTAAATTTGCGCAGGCTGGAAATTCGGGAACCTGGGTAAGTAGCCTGCTTCCCAACACGGCGCAAGTGGTGGATGAACTCTGCGTTATCCGCTCGATGCACACCGAAGCGATCAACCACGATCCTGGGACCACGCTAGTGCAGACAGGATCGCAGCAGCCTGGACTGCCCAGTATGGGATCCTGGCTTAGCTACGGGCTGGGCTGTGAGAGTCAAGTACTGCCTGCATTTGTGGTCATGATTTCCAATGGAAGTAGCCATCGCAAGGATGTACTACCACTCACGCATCGTCTCTGGGGGAACGGTTTTCTCGAACCGCGATTTCAGGGCGTGAAGTTCCGAAGCAGTAGCGACCCGGTGCTTTACCTCAACGATCCGGCAAATCTGGACAGTGCGGCTCGACGCACATTGACGGATCGACTGGCGCAGCTCAACCGGTTGCAGTATGCACAGACCGGAGACCCCGAGACACTCGCGCGAATCGCTCAATATGAACTGGCATTCCAAATGCAGTCCTCGGTTCCGGAACTTGCAGCGATGCAGGATGAAACGGAAGCCACTTTTACCCTGTATGGGGAAAAATCTCGTCAGCGTGGAACGTATGCATCGAATTGTCTCATGGCGCGGCGGATGCTCGAGCGGGGAGTCCGCTTTGTGCAACTTTATCATCGCGGATGGGACCAACACGATGTGCTACCGGCCGACCTGGCAAGACAATGTGGAGATATTGACCAAGCCGACGCGGGGCTGATAACCGACCTCAAGCAGCGAGGCATGCTCGAAGATACGCTTGTAATTTGGGTAACCGAATTTGGCCGCACCGTTTATGGCCAAGGAAAGCTCAAGCGGGACGACTATGGCCGAGATCATCATCCGAGATGCTTTTGCGTCTGGCTGGCTGGCGGCGGCATCCGCGGGGGAATGACATATGGCCAGACGGATGATTATGGCTACAACATCGTGGAAAACCCGGTACACTTCCGAGACCTTCACGCCACTATCCTGCATTGTCTGGGCATCGATCACCGGAGGATGACATTCCCCTTCCAGGGACTCGATCAGCGACTCACCGGAGTCGAGGCCGAAGCACACGTGCTGCACGATATTCTTGTATCGTGACTTGTGCAGTGTTTTGTGGCGTGTTTTGTCAACGCGCTTCGGGGTCCTTACGGAGCGGTCATCAGCCGCTGAGGCCGGTCGGTTTTCAACCCTCTTTTATCGCCCGATTCAAATCAAGGATCGCCTGTTTTCCATCGCCAAAAAACATCAGACAATTTTCGGCAGCGAACAACGGGTTCGGGACGCCTGCAAAACCTGGACTCAGGCTCCGCTTCACGACAACGACGGTACGTGCCTGATCGACATTCAGGATAGGCATACCTGCGATCGGGCTCTTCGGATCATTCCTGGCATCCGGATTCACCACATCGTTCGCACCGATCACGAGGACCACATCTGTCTGGGCGAAGGCCGGATTGATTTCATCCATTTCTTTAAGTTTCTCGTACGGCACCTCTGCTTCCGCCAGCAACACGTTCATGTGTCCCGGCATACGACCCGCAACCGGATGGATTGCAAATTCAACCTCGACTCCGCGTGATTCAAGTTCGTTTGCAAGTTCCCGCACCGCATGCTGCGCTTGCGCGACTGCCATGCCATAGCCGGGTACGATAATCGCGCGTTCGGCACTGTCGTAAAGCATGGCCACTTCCTCGGCGGAAGTGCTTTTAATCTTTCCTGCATAGACTTCATCCGCATCGGCGGCTTCGCCGGCTGCCTCGAGAACACCAAAGAGCACGTGAAATAATGAGCGATTCATTGCCTTGCACATAATCTGGGTGAGGATCACGCCAGAAGCTCCGACAAGTGATCCTGCGATGATCAGCACATTATTGTTCACCACAAATCCGGTTGCTGCTGCCGCCAGTCCCGAATAAGAGTTCAACAGCGCGATCACCACCGGCATGTCGGCGCCGCCGATCGGGAGTACCAAGGTCACACCTAAAACTGAGGCCAGCGAAAGAAAGACAAAAAAGAAGAACGGGTTGGGATATGAAATAACCAACACCCCGAACAACAAAGTCACGACGGCGAGGACAAGATTCGCCAACTGCTGTCCGGAAAATCGCAGCGGTTTGCGAAGAAAATCAAGCTCCTGAAGTTTACCGAAGGCGACCAGACTACCCCAGAATGTCACTGCGCCGATGAGGCCCGAACAAATAATTGCAACACCGGTGATGAGGCTTTCAGTTCCGGTTGCCAGTGCCGCGTAAGATACCAGCACTGATGCACCACCGCCCAACCCATTGAACAAAGCAACCAACTGCGGCATTGCGGTCATCTGCACTTTGATCGCCATACCGGCACCGATGACCGCACCTAAAATCAGGCCCAAAGCAATGGTCTTATACCCAAGTACCTCGTGATCAAAGAGCGTGGCAAGGACGGCAACCAGCATTCCAATGGCGCCGAGCAAATTGCCTCGAACTGCGGTCCGAGGATGCGTCAGACCTTTCAGGCCAAAAATAAACAAAATTCCGGCAACCAAGTAAGCGAGATTGATCAGATGCTGCTGTTCCATGACGGATTATTTTTTCCTCCGGAACATTTCGAGCATGCGATTCGTCACTAGAAACCCGCCCACGACGTTAACGGTTGCCATGACCAAGGCGACAAAACCGAAAATGGTCGCCATCAAATCACTCCCATTGCCAATCGCAACCAGTGCCCCAACGACCGTAATCCCGCTGATCGCATTTGACCCGGACATCAGGGGCGTATGCAGTGTGGGTGGAATTTTGGTGATAATTTCAAACCCGACGAATACGGCAAGCGCAAAAATCGTCAGGCCGGTAATCAGTGTTGCAATATCCATCATTTACCGTTTTCTAAGCGTTTGCGTTTCAATTTTTATCTGTTTCCGCAATAGGATCGTCGTCCTCGAGTCGGATGGGCGCGGGATCGGCCGGCCCTTCCTCTTGGCCCACTTCCGGTTTTTCCAGTGGCTCAAGCTTGAGAATCTCCCGGAGGCGGGCACTCGTCACCTGACCATCATGTGCCGCCATCGTTTCCCGCGTAATCTCATCCTCAAGATCAAACTGAACCTCTCCGTCGGTCACCAGGTGATGTAGAAAGTTGGAAATATTCTTGGCATACATCTGGCTGGCGTGGTAGGGAACCTCACTCGGTAAGTTCGTGGGCCCCAGAATGGTGACGCCATGCTCCACGAGCTCGGTGTCCGCTTGTGAGAGTTCGCAATTCCCACCTCGTTCTGCCGCCAGATCGACAATAATACTTCCCGGGGGCATGCCCTGCACCGCATCCGCGGTGATCAATAAAGGAGAAGGTCGACCGGGAATTGCTGCGGTGGTCACTACCACATCCGACTGCGAGACCACCTCGGCCATCAACGCACGTTGCTTCGTGTAAAAGGCCTCATCCATTGCCTTGGCATATCCACCTTGCCCTTCGGCGGAATCTGTTTCGAGTTCCATCTCGACGAATTTACCCCCGAGGCTCTCCACTTGTTCTCTCACAGCCGGGCGAACATCGTAAGCAGAGACAATGCCACCGAGACGTCGTGCCGTGGCAATGGCCTGCAGCCCCGCGACACCGCCTCCAATCACGAAAACTTTGGCAGCGGCGAGGGTTCCTGCTGCCGTCATCAACATCGGAAACATTTTGGGTAGCTTTGTCGCAGCAAGGAGTACGGCATGGTAACCGGCAACAGTTGCCATTGAGGAGAGCACATCCATGCTCTGCGCGCGGGTGATCCTCGGAATCAATTCCATTGCAAAAAGTGTCGCACCGCTGCTTGCAAGGTCCTTCACGGCATTGGTATCTCCGAGAGGATCCGCCATGCCGATTACAATTTGTCCTTGTCTGAGCCGCGTAAGGTCAGCCTGAAAACCCTCCTGATTGGCACCCGCAGTACGCACTTGGGCAATGATGTCAGCGGCATAAAGCGCGTCGCGATCCGTAACGATCTCTGCGCCCGCTTCGGCAAATGCCGTGTCTGGATAGCCCGCCTGATTTCCAGCTCCCGATTCCACACAGATTTCAAGCCCTAATTTTTTAAGCGGGCCGATGGCCGCAGGAACTAAAGCCACGCGGCGTTCACCAGAAAAAGTTTCAAGCGGGACGGCAACTCGCATACCAAGCACCGAGACAGGTTTTATGGGCGGGTAACTACACTTCCGGCCCGATAGCTTACTCATCCCCGTGGGAAGCGACTAGAGCGGGCAAATATGAGACCTGGTGATGACCCGGTGATGAGAAGGACAACGGGTCGAAAGGACCCTAACGGCGGACAAATTCCCAGTTTTTCGCCCCCTCAGTCAGACGCGGCACCTTGTGGATTCGCACCCATCAAGCTACTTTGGAGGATTCTCAGCGCCGGGCATGTCCGGCGCACCGGCACCTTGTGTTGCCGAATGCATCAACAAATGTTTCATGCGGGTAAAAGAAGCTGATGAAAACCTTTATGGCAAAACCCGGGCAAGTGGAACGCAATTGGTGGCTCTTTGATGCCGACGATCAGGTCGTGGGTCGAATGGCAACCAAAATCGCTACCCTGCTGATGGGCAAGCATCGCCCCACCTTCACGCCCCACGTCGACACCGGTGATTTTGTGGTCGTGGTCAATGCTGAGAAGATTCAATTCAGCGGCAAAAAATGGGAACAGAAAAAATACACGCGCTATACCGGATGGCCGGGCCTACGTGTGGAGACCGCACAAGAACGCCGCGAGCGACATCCTGAGCGTATATTGTCGGAGGCGGTCCGTCGGATGCTTCCGAAAAATAAACTCGGACGGCAAATGCTCTCTAAGTTAAAAGTCTACAGTGGCCCTGAGCATCCGCACCAGGCACAGGACCCTCAACCCTACAATCACTGACACTGAGGTTTATTGCGATGGCATCCACCGCGACAAATGATTTTCTAGGAACCGGACGTCGAAAATCGTCGGTCGCCCGTGTGCGATTACGACCCGGATCAGGAAACATTCTGGTTAACAAGAAACCGCTTGAGGAATACTTCGTCAGGCAGCAAGATCGCAGTGCGGTTACTGCGCCTCTTGAGCAAGCGGGTAAACAGTCCGAGATTGACGTTGTGATTCGCGTGCATGGTGGAGGCACCACAGGCCAATCGGGAGCCTGCCGATTGGGAATCGCTCGAGCCTTGGCAAAATTTGATCCGGAACTTGAGGCTGGCCTGCGAGAAGCACACCTCATGACCCGCGACGGTCGAATGAAGGAACGCAAGAAACCCGGCCTACGGGGTGCCCGTAAATCAACGCAATTCTCGAAGCGTTAATCCAGTCGATACGTGCGATGTATCCTGCGTTAAAAGGGGTTCAAGCTTGGGGCACGCATGGCCCATTGCTTTGAATGCCTCAACCGTGACGGCTAGCGATCTGCTTGTGGCTTGCGGAGTTTGATGCGACGCTGATTCCCACGAATGACCACTCCGCCAGGATCAGCTGATGTTTCAAAGCAGATCGCTCCGATCCCCAGTTGATGTGCCTCCGCCCCGGAGTGGCCATAATTCTCACCGTAATAGGTCTGGGTGTGCATCATGATATTGTCAAAATAGGCTTTCGTGCGGCGGCGTGGATCATTGCCGGCATACCAGTCAAGCAGCACATCACGACGAGAAAAAATTTCTTTACGTGTGTATTCTCGGAAGGATGCCTCAAGATGACACGGGTTAAGCACCTCGTCCCAATGCGCTGAGATATAATTTGCAAACAGAGGAGAATGCTGATGTAAACCATCACGAATTTTCCAATAGTCACCGTCACGAACTACGATCGCCGGTTCCATCTGCCCCGCAATTTTAACTGGTTGATAAAGATTCAGGTAAAACTTAAGCCCCAGATAGTTAGCCGCGAGATCCGCATTGGAATAAATGGCCGTGGAAGTCAGGCCGAGAAAACTATTCTCGGTTGTCCAACCGCAAATGTCAGCCGCTTGCTGCAGACTTTCTTCGTGGGTTTTTCCCAGAACACGCGCGGCATGATAGACATTGTAATAATAATATCCCATGGCAAAAAAATGCCCGATCTTGTCAGTGCCCACATAGTGACCATGTAATTGAATCGTGGAACTCCGCATAAAACTTAACCGATTCCAATACCGCATGCCTCGTAACCGCGCGGCGGGCAAATAGACGCTCTGAGCAACCCCCGGCCGATAGGCCAACAAGCGGCCAGTTTCGATATCGCGACCATCTGTCTCCGCTATTTTGTGTTCCATATTTTCAATCAGTGCCATTGCCGAGGGCAACTGCAACCGCACACATTTAGTCAATGTCGTTGGATTTTGACTCAATGCGAGTCGACCTCCACCGGGATCAGGGATCCACGAATTTTTCACCGCGTCGATACCCCGGTTTGCTTGCGCAACACCATCGCATACAACCCGATACATCAATTGATCCCAATAGGGTCCTAGATCTTGCAAACGCTCCCCGGCAGGCGGGCTATATTGATCCACCTCATGCGCAGAACCACTTGGGATACTTAATCCCAGAAGGAGAAGAACCGTGCAGAGTTTTGAAAACGAACGCATCAGAGATTGAACCAACGGGAGTAGAAAAATCGTAAAATCTTCAGCCGCTCTCCTATTGAATTCGACGACACGCACTGGAATATCTGCTATCTTCCTGCGAAGCCTCAGACCGTATGTATTTGCAGATTCCTGCCTGACCACTAATCTTTCACTGATCGTTAAACTAAAACGGTAAGTCGGAGGGAGATTTCGCGATTTAACGCTGTGGAATTGATTGTTGAAAAGACTGCCAGCATGCCTGCAGAAGTAATCCGACTCGCTTGATTCGGAGTCGATTCGAACAAAGCACCAAAGGGATTTGAATCTTGGATTGCACCTAGTTGACGCGATTCTACCACGCAATTACGCTGCGGTGCGTCGAATCGTTTAACGCAAGCACCGGTTTGTTTCGCCCATACGCGGGATAAATACAACACACAACATAACCTGCGAAGGAGGATTTTCGGAATGATTACTGTGGGAATGAACTACCATACCTTGCCTGGAAAACAGACTGAATTCGAAGAAAAGTTTGCAGCCGTGATCGAAGCGCGCAACGCTGCGGAGGGGCACTCTGAATCCACGCTATGGAAGGATGTTTCGGACGACGCATCTTATTTGATTACCAGCGAATGGACCGACGACCAGGCGTTCCAGGATTTTATCCGGAGTGATGCTTTTCATGAGGTCACGAATTGGGGGAAAGAGCAAATTCTTTCGGACAGACCCCGCCACAAGATCTACAAGCATTAATCGAGATGTAAAATCCGACGGACGTGTACGCTTCACGCAGTTCACGGGCCACGCGTGATGGATTGTTGGTAAAAAAGAGAAAGGTCCTTTTTCAGCTTCTTGAGCGACGGTTCATGCACGTACATCATGTGGCCCGCTGCATAGTATTCCATCGTAATGTTCTTATGCAATTCGGGGCTCAGTCCTAGATGGTCAAAGGTGTACTCGGAGCCAAAAAAAGGTGTGGCTAGATCGAAATATCCGCTCGCCACAAAAACACGCATATGCCTGTTTTTGGTCATCGCCTCACCCAGGGCACCGAGGGCATTCGCATAGCCATTAACAAATCGACCATAATTCCACGGGCGGACGTCATCAGTAATGATCTCATAAGGAATGTCGCGTTTGATCTGCAGGTCGTTAGGCAGGTAATGGTACAGCGTTGACGTGTAGGGCGCAAAAATGGCAACGCCACTCGGATCATAGTTTGCCCGACTGGCAGCCGGATTGGGATCGATTCCTATAAAACGACTGTCAAAACGACCCACAATCTTGTTTTGTTTTTGAAGCAAATTTTTTGCAAACGCATAACTGTCGACGCGGAGATCATGTCGCCCAACAAACTCGGTCGGGAGACCAGTAAACTTGGCGACCTTATCGATAATGGTTCCGCGCTCTTCCTCCGATAATGCGTCGCCCATAAATAAGGCTCGACTGTAGGCACCCATGGCGAAATTGCGCGCTTGGTCCAACGTTTGATGAAGATTCTTCTGCAACTCCGGAGATAATTTATTGTGATGCCAAGCGGTTGCCGTATAAGTGGGTAAAAACAAAACATACGGTAGGTCATTGTTTCTATTGAATCCGATCGTTGCAAAATCAAGCACCGACGAGACGAGCACGATCCCGTTGAGATCCATGTTGTATCGCTCGAGAAGATGAGCGGAGAGCCCTGCTGCCCGGAGTGTGCCATAGCTTTCACCGATTAAAAATCGTGGCGACTGCCAACGGTTATAGCGCGTGGTGTAAAGATGGATAAACTCACCGACCGATTCAATATCCTCGTCAAATCCGTGAAACTGCTTTTTATCTTCCCCCTTGGCTGCCCGGCTGTAGCCAGTACTAACCGGATCGATGAATACGAGATCCGTATGATCCAGTAAAGATTCCGCGTTCGGAATCAATTTGTAAGGCGGTTTATCAGGGACGGCATCGTCCCGCATAGGAACGCGATGGGGCCCCAGCATTCCCAGGTGCAACCACACAGAAGAGGACCCCGGTCCACCGTTAAAGCAGAACGAAATGGGACGGGTTCCCAGATCATCGACTCGGTCACGCGTGTAAGCAACAAAGAAAATGGAAGCTCGGGGCTTGGCATCAGCAGAATCTCGTCGTACCACAAGCGTTCCGGCAGTTGCAGTGTAAGGGATTTCTTCCCCGCCAATCTTCGCTTGATGCTGCGTCACGATCAGTTCATCTTGCAAGCCACCTGATTTTTTTGGAGGCTCGGCCGCATCTGTTCTGCCTGGAGCCTCTGGAGCTTTTGTTTGTGGTTTAGCAGGTGAGGCGGCTAAGGATGGGCCGCAAAAACTCAAGAGGCACCACAGGAAACACCCTGCAACACACCGCAGCAACCGCCATATGTGAGGAGAACTCCTTTTTAAATTTCGTTGATTCATTACTACTTCTAAGAGTCTGTCCATTGTGTTGCAGAGACGCACTTTCCCAGTATAGTTGGCCCGTTATGATTCTGCCGAGAAAAGTCAGCGACCTCGAACAGCACGATCCATGTCGCGTTTGATAGTCTCTTTTTTTAGCTTTTCCCGTTTGTCGAATAGCTTCCGACCTCGCCCCACCCCCATCAGTATCTTGGCACGTCCAGACTTAAAGTACATCTTCAGTGGGACCAACGTTAGGCCCCGTTCGGTTGCCTTTGATGCGAATTTGCGTATTTCCCGCCGATGAAGAAGCAATTTACGGGGCCGTCGCGGCTCATGATTCATTACATTCGCATGAGAATATTCTGCGATATCGCAACCGATCAACCAGACTTCGTTGTTGCGAATCCGCCCATACGCTTCGTCCAAGGAAACCTTTCCAGCACGTAAACTTTTGACCTCACTGCCCTGCAAAGCAATACCACACTCAAGCGTATCGATAATTTCATAGTTTCTTCGGGCTTTGCGATTCTCGGAAATCCGTTTCTGATTTTTATCTTCATCTGTTGAAGGCTTCGATTTTTTGCTTTTCTTTGCTGCCATGGTGACTCAGTGTAACGAAACGGCTAACATACATCCATCGACAACAAACGATCAAAACAAGATGTGTGCTCTATGGATTTACTGCCTGTTTTATCCACTACGACTGCTGATCCGCCCGTTCGGAAACGACTCCCCCATTGGCTGCGACGGGAAATACCGAGCGGATTCGGCTACCACGCAACTGCCAAACTCATCGATGAGTTTGGTTTGGAAACCGTTTGCGAAAGTGCGAAATGCCCAAACCGGAGTGAATGTTGGTCAAGCCAGACGGCGACGTTCATGGTAATGGGCGACGTCTGCACGCGCCCCTGCGGATTCTGCTCCGTCAAGAAAGGTCGGACTCAACCGCTCCAGGAAGATGAGCCGCAGCGAGTGGCCGAGGCAGCGAAACGTCTGGGCCTCGCCCATGTAGTAATTACATCGGTTTCCCGCGATGATCTCCCGGACGGAGGTGCCGAACATTTTTATCGCTGTGTTCTTGAAACACGACGAGTCACTGGGGCGACAGTCGAGGTTCTCACCCCGGACTTTATCCATTGCAAAGCGGCGGTGCACCGAGTCATTGAATCCGCCCCCGAGGTCTTCAATCACAATACCGAAACCGTTCCTCGTCTTTACAGGGATGTCCGCGGACGTAAGTCGGATTATGGCTGGACTCTCGAATTACTCCAGCAGGTGAAACATAGCGATCCTAGAATAAAAACAAAAAGTGGATTAATGCTTGGATTAGGTGAAACCCACCAGGAAATTCTGGATACTCTAGCCGATCTGAGGGATGTCGGATGCGATTTTTTAACGCTCGGGCAATATCTCCAGCCCACCACAGAGCATTTACCGGTTGATCGGTATGTTCATCCAGATGAGTTTGAACTTCTGGGTGATCAAGCACGGTCCCTGGGATTTGCTGCGGTCGCGAGTGGGCCTTTTGTTCGCAGCAGTTACCACGCAAGAGAGATGGTTGTTGAAACACTCGTCTGATCGAAATCAACCGCCCATTAGCTCTAATGTGCTCCAGAGGCTCGGATCTGCATCTGTGGGAAAGCCATCGCTAAGGGTCATCGAGCGAGTTCCTAGTTCTCGATCGCTCACCACAAAATGGAATCCAATTTGTGGATGTTCTTCCGGATCAAATCCGGAAACTGCTTTTCCAGGGACAAATGCCTGCAACAAATAGCCTTTGCCGTTTGATCGACTTAGAACTTCGGGCGGAAATCCGGAAACAACCTTGGCATTCTCTTTCGCCCGTTTGATCTCACACTGCCGAGCAATCGGTTCCTTCATTTTAGCCCCCGCTCCAAATGGCAAAAAACGAAACTCGTGACAGAATCGACTAGCTCGATGAATCGAAGAGGTGCTACGGGTATTCAGCCAGATGGCGATTCCGTCGCTGTCCTCGATCCGCGAATCTCTGCACCAGGCATCTTGAGATTTCCCTGTGACCGAGAGGTTGAGAATCAAGCCATCCATATTCCACCCCAAACGTACATCGGCCCAGGATTG
>JAYYJN010000095.1:0-3916 GCA_036146215.1 Planctomycetota bacterium | reverse complement strand
TTGTTTCGCTCTTCGCTGCGTCGTCCATTGAATCCAAGCGAGCGAGCAGTGTACCAATCTGCTCCATACCCTCTAGACGGCAACAACGGACCAATGCCAGTTCGGTTAGAGTCCGCTGCACCGTAGAATATCGCATATCTGCCTGTGTCCGCTGTAAAACCGCCAGAACGGCGAGGACCGTCTCCAGGCCCATCTGTTCGCCGATTTGAACGATCGCCTGGCTCTCTTCCGGTGTGGACGCATGCTGAAATGCATCGGGGCTGCATCCAGCAAGGGCCACCATGACGTCTCGAAAAATTCCCAATAGCTGATCGATCAATTGTCCTTCATCGACACCCTCTCCGAGCGCCGCAGCGAGTTCCGCCAGTGCTGCTGCCGGATCCGCACCCGCGATATGATCAGCTAATTGCAGTAGCCGTGTGCTTTCAGCCGTGCCCAACATGCGGTGAACTGCCTCCGCATTGATCGGAGTTTCTGTGAGGGCGAGCAGTTGCTCCAGCAACGATTGCCCATCCCGCATCGACCCAGCGGCACGGCGGGCGAGAAGTTCAATCGCATCCTGGGTCACCTCTACCCCTTCAGCCGATGCAATCTGCCCGAGTCGCTCGCCGATGGAATCGGTTTCAATGCCGGCAAAGTCAAAACGTTGACATCGGGAGAGCACGGTAATCGGAATCTTGGTCGGTTCGGTGGTGCAAAAGATGAATTTGACATGTTCCGGCGGTTCCTCAAGCGTCTTGAGCAGCGCGTTAAATGCCTCACGGGTCAGCATGTGGACTTCGTCAATGATATAAATTTTAAATCGCGCGCGACTGGGTCTAATGTTTGCGTTCGATCGGAGTTGGCGAATCTCCTCGATGCCGCGGTTGCTCGCACCATCGATTTCCAACACATCGACATCTTCACCGCCGTTGACCCCCAGGCAGATTTCACATTGGTTGCAGGGCGTCACCGTTGGACCTTCGGTGCAATCGAGTGCTTTTGCTAAGATGCGTGCTGCCGAGGTTTTGCCGACGCCGCGTGCACCTGTGAATAGATAGGCATGCCCTACACGACCGGTTTGAATGGCCGCTTCAAGTGATTCAGCAACGTGTTGTTGACCGATCAGATCAGCGAATGTCTGGGGTCGATAACGGCGCGCTACGACGACGTAGTCATCTGACCCGCTCTCGGCCGTCAATCCTAACGCTTCGGCAGACTTATCCGGCATCAGCACCCTGCAAAACGGCAAGTGAGTAAACGATCAATCGGTCACCGAGTGAGAGGCCCACCGCACAAGAAGATGTCTGTTTATGGCTGCTGACTTTCGTCCCTGACCAGGTTCGCAGGTCTCCCTCGCAGGGGCCCCTCACCCGATGACCGGTTCGTATCAGGAAATCCCCTCGACAGCGTTATTTTTAAACCTTCGGATCGACTTCGTCAAATCGGATTCGCCGCCATTGCGGCGATTGTCCCGCATGCTTCGGCGTGGTCTTCAGCGTGGTGTTACGAAAATTTTAGACGCCGCTTCGCGTCCCATTGTGGTTTCCGTTCCCCGGACCAACACGGTTACTACCCCTGCCTCCAGATGGTTTTGCGAGACCGTTCCCTCGACATCGAGCGCAAGACCGGTCTTGCTCAGATAACGCAAGAAATCGGGCGACTGGTCGAGAACGCGTATCAGGCAAAAACGCTCTCCTTCCTCGCATGCGGCAAGTGGCCTTCCCTGGGGTGTTTCCAAGGACCCGTCTTCCCGCGGAATCGGATCCCCGTGCGGGTCGACCTGAGGATAACCAAGATATTTTTCGAGTCGCGTGATCAACTGATCGCTTACCGCATGTTCCATATTTTCCGCTTCCTCGTGGACCTCATCCCATGGCATGCCGAGCGATTGGACCAAAAAAAGCTCAATTAATCGGTGGCGACGCAATATTTTGAGTGCAAGTTGTTGCCCCTCGTCAGTGAGTCTCACACCCTCATACGGTGTGTAGGTCGCAAGTTCGTTTTCGCTGAGCGTCTTGAGCATACTGGTGACCGTACCGGGCAAGACGCCCAATGAATCCGCAATTTTTCCAGTTGTGGCCGATTCTCCGTTTGTATCAACCGAGAGCTGATAGATCGTCTTGATATAGTTTTCGACCGTAAGGCTGGGCATGAGGTGTTCCGGCAGGAGCAATAATTGCATCGCGTAACTCTGCGCGGGAACGCGACACATTGACGCGATGGGAGCGCAGGCGATAACCAGAACGACATTTTAAAACGCGTAGCTAGGTCCGAATAGTCCCGCTTAGCGTTTCACGCTTTCGCAGTGAAAACGCAACCGCCCAGGTAACATCTGGCATCGTCGGCCATTGCGTTGGGTGTCGTCGCTTGCGAAAATAAATTCCCTTTCAAGTCGATCACCTCCTTCCCAGCATGAAACACCGTGCAGCTCAACCGACTCGCATTGCAGGCCAGCCAACGTCTCTTCGATGAGGCTGAATTACTGAGAGTCGAGCGGCATCGGATTGGCGGGGCCTGTGTTCTGGACTGTGGAATTGATGTGCCGGGTAGCGTCGAGGCGGGACGACTCCTCTCGGTGGTGGCCCTCTCTAATTTGGGTCGTGTGGAAGTGGTGCCCGGCCCGCCGACAATCTCGGGAGGGCCTTTCGTGCAGGTCACCACTGACCAGCCGGTCGCGGGCTGCATGGCGTCACAATATGCCGGTTGGGAAATTCGCGAGGGAGATTTTTTTGCGATGGGTTCCGGGCCGATGCGTGCAGCGGCCAACCGCGAAAAAATATTCGAGGACATTGGCTACGCGGAACGAGCCGACTGCGCGGTCGGGGTGCTTGAAACGAGAATGTTTCCCTCGGCTGATGTGGTGAAGTCACTTGCAGCGGCATGTCATGTGAAGCCAGCCGATCTTGTGTTGCTTGTGGCACCCACGGCATGTCAGGCCGGCACGTTGCAGGTGGTTGCCCGCAGTGTCGAAACGGCATTGCACAAGCTTTACGAATTGGGTTTCGATCTGGACCGTGTTGAAAGCGGGTGGGGTCTGGCTCCATTGCCACCGGTTGCACCAGATGATTTGGCGGCTATTGGACGGACCAATGACGCCATTCTCTATGGAGGGCAGGTCACCCTCTGGATTCGCGGGGATGACGCAAGTCTCACATCGATCGGCCCGCAGATTCCGAGTTGTTCATCGGCAGACCATGGACAGACATTCGCGGAAATTTTCGCCCGCTATGATCACGATTTCTATAAAATAGATCCTCACCTTTTCAGTCCGGCCCGCGTTCGACTCGTGAATCTTGACTCGGGCCAGAGTTTTTCGTTTGGAGATACGTTGCCCGGCGTGCTGCAGAGTTCGTTTGCAGTTTAATCGAGAATTCAGGACCGGGACGAAGCTCGGATAGAGAAAGGCTCATGACATGCAAGTTGCAGTATTAAGCCATCCGGATAGCTGGTATTTCAAAGATTTACAACGGGCCGCCGCGGCAAAGCACTCACTCCGCTGTTTTTCCTTTCGTCGACTCAGGGCCCGCTCAGGTTCGGATGCGGGTACGGAAGTCGCGGCAGACGATGCGTTACTCTCGGCTTACGATGCGGTGTTAGTGCGGAGCATGCCTCCCGGTTCTCTTGAGCAGGTAATCTTCCGTATGGATCTACTCGGTCGGTTGCAGGCGGGGGGAGCAGTCGTTTGTAATCCGCCCCGGGCGCTGGAGGTAGCAATCGATAAATATTTGACGACGGAAAAACTGCAGGAAGCGGGCCTCGAAGTGCCGCAGACGATTGTCTGTCAAGATGCCGAGTCAGCAATGGACGGATTTGAACGACTCGGCGGTCGCGCGGTAATCAAGCCGCTTTTCGGCGGCGAAGGCCGCGGCATCACCGCAGTCGACGATCCGGCATTGGCACTGCGTGCCTTCCGGATGCTCGAACAACTTGGAGC
>JAYYJN010000094.1:0-22765 GCA_036146215.1 Planctomycetota bacterium | reverse complement strand
AAGTGATTTTCCATGTTGGTATCAAACGGCACGCATTCCACGCCAAGCGTGCCCATCGCGTGACGGTAGCCATAATAAAACGGTTGCGGTAAAGCCACTCGGGCACCCGCATCAAAACATCCCACCAACGCGAGAATCATGGCCCCCGAGGCACCGAAGGTGATCACAATTCTTTCCGGATCAACATTCACCCCATAAAGGTCTTGATAATTTTTGGAAATCCGCTGCCGAAGTTCGGGAATACCGGCGGCACTGGTGTATCCCAGAATGCTTGTGTCGCTCGCCTGATGAATTGCATCGATTGCGCCCTCCGGCGCCCCGGTGCTTGGCTGCCCCACCTGCAAATAAATAACTTTTTTACCGGTCGCCTCTACCGCCTTTGCCCGTGCTCGCATTTTTTCTGCAATGCTCGGTGTTGCTCCACGATGCGAGGGATGAAAGCGTTTGGAGGCGGGCATGTTGACTTCTCCGTAGGTTAGTAGCTGTGTTTCAAAATTTCATTTCATCAGGTTGTGAAAATTAAATGCAACAGCTAGTCAAATCACCAATGAATACTGTGTCATGATCTTGACTCACTCTCGAATTTCTCATTCATCCGTAACACAACCTTCCGAGGCGGAACGTACCAGACGAATATATTTGTGGAGAATTCCTCGCGTTGCCTTTAGCGGCGGGGGACTCCAAACTGCTTTTCGCTCTGCCAGTTTTACATCCGATAGATCAACACTGATTGTATTTTGCGAAGCATCAATGGTGATCAAATCTCCCTCTTCGATCAACGCGATCGGGCCCCCGACCTGTGCTTCCGGCGTCACGTGACCGACAATAAAACCATGCGACCCACCCGAAAAACGCCCATCGGTCATCAGCGCCACTTCACTTCCCAAACCGGCACCCATCACGGCAGAGGTCGGTGTCAGCATTTCCGGCATTCCGGGCCCGCCCTGCGGACCCTCGTAACGGATCACGATCACATCTCCCGCAACAATTGCCCCATCCTCGAGAGCTGCAAGCATCAACTCCTCGCTGTCATATACTTTTGCAGGGCCGGTAAAAGACGTTCCTTCTTTACCGGTTATCTTGGCAACTGCCCCTTCCGGTGCAAGATTCCCATACAAAATCTGGATATGACCAGTAGGCTTTATGGGCGATTCGATCGGCCTAATCACGTCCTGGTTTGCTGCAAGCTCCGGCACAGAGGCAACATTTTCTGCTAATGTTTTCCCCGTAACAGTCAGACAATCTCCATCGAGAAGATCGTGCTCCAAAAGATATCGCATTACGGCCGGCAAACCTCCGACGCGGTGCAAATCCTCCTGCACATATCGACCACTGGGCTTCAAATCGGCTAAAAACGGCACGCGTTGGCTGACATTCTGAAAATCATCAAGCGTCAATGACTGGCCTGCGGCACGGGCCATTGCGATCAGGTGGAGCACCGCATTGGTAGAGCCCCCCAAAACCATTACCACTACCATCGCATTTTCAAATGCAGCCCGAGTCATGATATCGCGCGGTTTTAGATCCGACTGGAGTAAATTTAGAACCGCAGCGCCCGCAGCCCGACATTCTTCTATTTTCTGGGGGTCCTCTGCCGGTGTCGATGAGCTATAGGGGAGAGACATACCCAACGCCTCAATTGCACTAGCCATCGTGTTTGCGGTGTACATGCCCCCGCATGCACCGGCCCCCGGACAGCTGTGGCGGACAATTTCCGTCCGTTCCTGTTCGGTGATTTTTCCTGCAAGAAATTCCCCATAACATTGAAATGCAGAAACAATATCAAGTTTTTGATTGTCCCAAGATCCGGCTCGAATCGTACCGCCATAGACCATCAAGGAGGGACGATTGATCCTCGCCATCGCCATTAGGCAGCCAGGCATATTTTTATCGCATCCCGGCAGTGACACGTTGGCGTCATACCACTGCGCCTCCATCACCGTTTCAATCGAATCCGCGATTAAATCCCGCGACTGCAGCGAATAGCTCATTCCCTCAGTACCCATTGAGATGCCATCGCTGACACCGATGGTGTTGAATCGCATGCCGACCAGCCCGCTTGCCTCGACGCCTTGTTTCACCTCAGCCGCCAAGCGATCCAAATGCATATTACAGGTGTTACCCTCGTACCACATGCTCGCAATACCAACCTGGGGCTTTCCCATGTCTTCCATCGTCAGACCGGTTCCAAACAACATGGCCTGCGAGGCGCCCTGGCTTTTGGGTTGCGTGATTCGAGCGCTATACCGATTTAAACCGTTTACTTCGTTCATGCCGTTTTCTTGATCAGAACAAAAGTTGCCTTGATTGATCCAATTGCCTTGCGTCAGAGGGCTGCCCTTTCTATCGTGTGGTAGCAATCATAAACCATGAATGAGCCTGAAGGGAGTTGGCCCAATAACAAAGAAACGCGGCCGATTATTCTTTCTGGGCGGTACCCAAAGGATTTTGACTCTGGAAGGACCTGCCATAATTGTGAACAAACTTGATTTCATTTACTTCGATTTAGGCAATGTGCTGCTCTACTTTAATCGTGAGCGGCAATTTCAGCAGATGGCTCAGGTGTTGGGTATCACCGCGAATGAGGTCGGCCAACTTGTTGAGAAGCACGACCTGATGCACCGCTGCGAGACTGGAAAATTGACGCCGCGCGAAGCGCACGCCGTGCTTTGCAAAGAGACGGACAGTTCATGTGAATTTGGGGCCCTTTATCTCGCGAGCAGTGATATTTTCCAAATGAATTTGTCGATGCTGCCGGTCATCACACAACTTGTGCGGCATGGATACCGACTTGGGATTCTTTCCAATACATCTGAAAACCATTGGAACTATTGCCTTGAACATTTCTCAATTCTCCGCGATTGCTTCCGGATAAGTATTCTCAGCTATGAGGTAGGCGTCATGAAACCGGAGAAAGAAATTTACGCTGCGGCAATCGAAGCAGCAGGTGTGGCACCGGAAAATATCTTTTACACCGACGACCTTCAACCGAATATCGATGGCGCGTTGCACTGCGAAATGAACGCCGTATTATACACCGATACTCCGAGCCTGGTGGAAGCCCTAAAGCATCGGGGAGCACGAATCGCGTTATAGGGTATTGCGATTCTATGACGAAAAGGCGTGAAGCAATGTATCAACCGCTTGCTTATCAAATCGATCAATAAACATAACGATTGATAAGGTTTTCAAGCATTTCCTGGCGGCCACTCTCATTCGGCTGAATTTCACCCTGCTCAAGCATATAGGTTTCAAGTGTCTTAAAGCTCTGTGTGCCTTTTTCAATCTCCGCACCGATTCCGCTATCCCAACTCGAGTAACGCTCGGTAAGAAGTCGTGCCAGTTCTCCGTCGGCGCGAATCGCAGCCGCAATTTTGAGCCCCGCGGCAAAAGCGTCCATTCCACCAATATGAGCGTGAAACAGATCCATGGCCTCAAAACTTTCCCGCCGGACCTTGGCATCAAAATTGACGCCGCCAGTTTTAAAGCCACCATACTTCAGCAGCATCAGCATACACTGCGCCGTGAGGTAAACATTGGTAGGGAATTGATCCGTGTCCCAGCCCAAAAGTTCGTCTCCCGTATTGGCATCGATAGAGCCGAGCATATCCTGGCCTCCTGCGGCATCCATTTCGTGCATCATCGTGTGCCCGGCAAGTGTTGCGTGATTGGTCTCAAGATTGAGCTTGAGATGATCCTGAAGGTCATACGCTCTCAGAAAATTCATACAAGCGGCAGCATCTGAATCATATTGATGCTTCGTCGGTTCCTTCGGTTTTGGCTCGATGTAAAATTGGCCTTCAAAACCAATTTCCTTAGCGTAATCAACTGCCATATGAAGAAACTGCGCGAGATGATCCAACTCACGCTTCATGTCCGTATTCCACAAATTCTGATAGCCCTCGCGACCTCCCCAAAATGTGTAGCCTTCGCCACCAAGTTCTTTGGTGATTTCGATCGCTTTTTTAACTTGGGCAGCTGCATAGGCAAACGCATCTGCGTTTGGGCTCGTCGCAGCACCATGGGCATAGCGTTTATTGCTGAAGAGGTTTGCAGTACCCCAAAGCAGTTTGATACCGGTTTTTTCCTGCAGTTGATGAAAAACCTTTACAACGGCATCAAGGTTATCATTGCTCTGTTGAAGCGTATTCCCTTCCGGCGCAACATCCCTGTCATGGAAAGCATAATACGGTGCTCCCAGTTTCTCAATAAATTCAAACGCCATCTCTGCACGCTTGATCGCATCCTCAACCGTGCCGTCCTCAAGCTCCCAAGGCCTTTCGGCACATCCCGGGCCAAACGGGTCTGCCCCGGCACCACGAAAAGTGTGCCAGTAAACCACGCTAAATCGAAGATGCTCCTTCATGGTGCGACCTTCTACCAACGCATCTTCGTCATAATGACGAAATGCTAGTGGGTTGGTGGTATCGGGTCCCTCGAAGCGAATTTTTTCTATCTCTGGAAAAGCAGCCATGGTTTTGTTCCCGCCGGGGTTGATCTTTTGCGCGGTCTTAAACTTAAAGAGGGAACACTCTTTTCGCGTCCCCCGTTCGACGCATTATCGTGGCAGATCGAAATCTGTTTCGCAACCGATGGAATCTGCTTGTGATGATGAACTTTTGTTATTTCAAACCAAACGGGAATCGCGGTTTGGCGGTGTGGATGTTGCAGTTGAGAAACGCATGCTGCAAACCCCGATCCTCGCCAAGCCGATGACCTCTTGCTCGGGACACCTGGTGATTTCTCTAGCTCGGTCGCGCCCATCGGCCTAAATTGGCTAACAATGGTCCATCGGTCACATCGGCCTTATCGGCCCTATCGGGATGGGGGCATCGGTTTCTGCGAAAATCGCGTATGCCAAAAGCGGCGTGAGACATTCATTTGGGCATAAATGCACCGAATTATGCACTATTTCACCGATTTGCCACATCTAATTCGGTCCTGCGGCAATCTGACCGACATTCTCCGTCGAGCTCGGAGTTTTCGGAAACTCGTTGCATGCTCACGGGGTGAGTCGGCCCCTTGAACGGAACCCCATGGGACGATTATATTTGCTGATCTGGAAGATAGTCAAAGAAAGTTATTTTTGCCATGAAAGTCCGCGCCAGCGTAAAACGTATTTGCGAAAGCTGTAAGGTTGTTCGCCGTCGCGGCGTAGTTTTTGTCGTGTGCAAAAATCCCCGCCACAAGCAGCGGCAGGGTTAACTGATGAATGGGCCACGCGTTTCGTTAGGGCAGTGCATATCACACGGATGATTACCATCCGAGTTATTCTGTTAATCGCGATGTCCCGTATAAAGACTACCCCTGCAAACCTCTCCGTTATTAGTAGCACGTGAATCTTAGACCGATTGACGGTTTTTCAAGATATTCAGGATAAAGCATTATGCCCCGTTTATTAGGTGTCGACATTCCGAGTGATCGTCCGACAGTAATTTCTCTGACCTACTTGTATGGGGTTGGACCGAAAAGTGCGCGTCAACTTTGTCAAGACGCGGGTATTGATCCTCATAAACGTGCGCGCGAATTGCAGGAGGACGAAGTTGCTCGGTTAGCGGCTTTGCTCGACAAAGATTATGTCGTGGAAGGTCAGCTTCGCCGGCAAGTGGCTCAGAATGTCTCGCGGTTGCGGGACATCGCATGCTACCGCGGATTGCGGCATCGTCGTGGCTTGCCCGTTCGGGGGCAACGCACTCGGACCAATGCGCGAACGCGGAAAGGGCCGCGACGCACCGTGGCGGGCAAGAAGGGCGTCAAGGATTTACGATAGATTTAATGGCAAATAGATTCGTACACGCTATTTGAACTGGGAGTTTTCGTGGCAAAAAGCAAGAAGAAAAAAGTACGACGGAATGTTACGGCAGGTATCGTTTATATCAAGGCAACATTCAACAATACGACGGTCACCGTGACCGACACCAAAGGGGATACCCTTTGTTGGGCCAGTGCTGGTACTTCCGGGTTCAAAGGAAGTCGGAAAAGTACGCCTTTCGCCGGACAGTGTGCTGCCCAGCAGGCTGCCGATAAGGCCAACAAATTTGGAATTAAAGATGTCGACGTTCGGGTGAATGGTCCGGGCAGTGGGCGGGAAAGTGCGATTACTGCACTTCAGTCGGCAGGAGTAAACATTAAGTCAATCGAAGACATCACGCCCATGCCGCACAATGGTTGTCGGCCCGGGAAAAAAAGAAGAGTTTGATTCAGCGTCGGCCGAATACGACTGACCATAAATTTCATAGTCGAATAGTGTTTAAACAAGCGGTTACGGAGACAAACTATGCATATTCGTTGGCGAGGTCTGGAACTTCCGAGTCAGGTCCAAAAGGAAACCCTTACGCCCACTTACGGAAAGTTTGTTGCTGAACCTTTCGAGCGTGGATTTGGCGTCACAGTCGGCAACAGTCTGCGCAGAATTCTCTTGTCGAGCCTTGAAGGGAGTGCGGTCACCCAGGTTCGGATCCAAGGTGCACAGCACGAATTTACGACGATCGAGGGAATTGTCGAGGATACCACCGATATTGTGCTAAATGTGAAATCACTCGTGGTGAAAAATCACGCGGATTCTACAAGGGTTATTCGCGTGGAGAAAAACACGCCTGGAGATATCACCGGGGCGGATGTGATTGTGGATTCGTCGGTCGAGGTGATCAACAAGGATCACAAAATTGCCACCAGCAGCGGTGACCGAGAATTTGAGATGGAAATGGTTGTAGAAAACGGGCGGGGTTATGTGCCTGCGTCGGAGCATACACCCAGTGAACAAGAAATCGGAATCATACCGATTGACGCGGTTTATAGTCCCGTTGTTCGCGTTCGATACGATGTGGAAGAAACACGGGTCGGACAAAAGACCAATTATGACAAGCTGACGATGGAAATTTGGACAAATGGTAGCATTCGACCCGAGATTGCGCTTGTCGAGGCTGCGAAGATTCTCCGGAAGCACTTGAATCCGTTTGTTCAATTTACGGACTTGGGTCCGGAGATTCATAGCACGGTCCGTGTCAACACAGACGGTGTAGATCCGGCTGTTGAGAAGAAATTGAATATGAGTATTGGGGAGTTGCACCTTTCAGTCAGAGCGAGCAACTGCCTTGAGGCCGAAAATATTCTCACGGTCCGAGACCTGATCGGAAAAGATGAGGATTCCCTCATGGAGGTTCGCAACTTCGGTGACACAACCCTTCATGAAGTCAATGAAAAATTGGGAGAGCTAGGTTTGCGACTCGGGATGCGTATCGGATCTTCCCCCTCCATGCCTTCCCTATAACCAACGGAAAATTGAAGAATCTGTTTTCAGCAAACGCTAATTTTCTCCATAAAGTGAATTCAGGTATTTCCCATGCGACATCGAAGACGCGGACGCATTTTAGGTCGATCGCCCAGCCATCGCCGAGCGATGTTAAAGAATTTGGCTTCCAGTCTACTGCTGACTGAAAGAGATGCCGAATTTGATGACAACCCACCCGAAGTAAAGGGACGGGTCGTTACAACAATTGCAAAAGCGAAAGAAGTTCGCCCGATCATTGAACGCTGCATCACTATTGCAAGAAAGACTCTCGAGGATCAACGCAAAGCTGATTCACTCGATTCCACTGCAGAAAGAAATTCTGAGGAGTGGAGGCAATGGCGAAGTAGTTCGCAGTGGAACGAATGGAATCAGGCAATCGCCCCCGTTCTCACGGCACGTCGACGAGCAATCCAAATTTTGGGCGACAAAGAAGCAGTTTCGATTCTTTTCGATACGGTAGCGCCACGTTTTGAAGATCGTCCCGGGGGCTACACCCGGATCATGCGGCTGGCTCAGCCAAGGCTTGGCGATGGTGGGACGCAAGTGATTCTGGAATTTGTCGGAGTTCGCGACCGAATCAAAGAGGCGGCGCCCGAGCCGATTCAAGTGGAGTCAGATTCCACAGAAAGTAGCGAATCCGCGGGCGATGTTTCCGCCGAGACAGAAACTCCGGAAAACGAAACGGATGATTCAAACGCAGCAGAAGGCACCGATGCCGAATCTGATACGAGCGGAGAGGTGGATTCTGGAACGGAAGAGGGGTCGGAATAAGCCAACCCGGCGTACTTCACAGAGGACCAAATTTTATCTTTTAATCGAAATTTGGTTGGGTTGAAAATCCGAGCTCTTTGGGACCTCCCGTTGGGCGCCACAGCTTTTTGATTCGCTGTGAAAATACCAGTTATGCCGCCACGCTGCTTCTTTGTTGCCGATACCAATTGACGGTTTCTAGAATGCCATCGCGTAATTCAGTTTTTGCTTCGAAACCGAAGTAGTCTTTTGCCCGGTTTGTGTCCAGACATCGGCGAGGTTGACCGTCGGGCTTGTTTCGATTCCATTCAATTTTTCCACTGTATCCGCAAACTTCGCAAATCATCTCGGCGAGTTCCCGGATTCTAATTTCGGTTCCAGAACCAAGATTTACCGGTTCCGCATCCTCATAATCGAGCGTAGCTTTCACAATCCCTTCTGCTGCATCTGCGACATATAAAAATTCTCGCGATGCTACGCCAGTCCCCCAAACTTCTATTTGTTTCTCCCCTCTCTGCATTGCCTCACAAACTTTTCGAATGAGTGCGGGAATGACGTGACTTGATTGCAGATCAAAATTATCGCCCGGTCCATAAAGATTGACGGGGAAAAGCGTGATGGCGTTCATGTTATATTGCTGCCGATATGCCTGCGATTGGACAAGCAACATTTTTTTTGCTAGGCCATAAGGAGCGTTCGTTTCTTCCGGATATCCATTCCAAATATCATCTTCACGAAACGGGACGGGGGTAAATTTTGGATAGGCACATATCGACCCGATTGATACAAATTTCTCCACATCGAATCGTCTTGCCTGTTCGATTAATTCAACGCCCATGATTGCGTTCTCGTAAAAAAATCTTCCTGGATTCAAGCGATTAGCCTCAATCCCACCAACAATGGCAGCAAGATGGATAACGATGTCGGGATTGCTATCGGCCATAAGTTGTTCGATTGCTTCTCTGTGCCGCAAGTCATATGCCTTACTACGTGGCACAAAGATGGATTTAGGGTCACAAGCCTCAACTTGCCGACAGACTTCACGACCGAGAAAACCTGCGCCACCGGTCACTACAACAACTTTGTCATTTAAAAGGTTCACCGTGCACTCCCTTTCAATTCCGATTTACCTGATTTTTAATCCCTCAGGCCTGTGAAATCTCTGATTCTTTTTCCAATCTTTCGTCGCATCATGCAGATTCTTTCAGCTCTAGTTGATACAGTCGCTGATAAATTTCGCACCGCGACGCCAACTCGTCATGTGTTCCTAAATCAACAATCTTTCCTTCATTCATGACCAATATTTGATCGGCTAATGATAAAGTGGATAAACGATGCGTGATCATTACTGTTGTTCGATCTTTCGTAAATTGCTGCAAAGCATTGTGAATGAGTTGCTCACTTTCTGGATCAATTTGGCTGGTCGCTTCATCCAATAACATAATTTGCGGATTGCGAAGTATTGCCCTCGCCAACGAGATGCGCTGTCGCTGACCGCCCGAAAGGCGTCCACCCGACTCACCGACGTTTGTTTGATACCCGGACTCAAGTTTGTCGAGAATAAATCGGTGTGCGTGCGCTTTTTTTGCAGCAAGAATGACATCCTCGTCAGAGGCACGCGGCGATCCATAGCGAATGTTATTCATTACAGAATCATCAAAGAGAATGGTCTGCTGGGTAACGATGCTAATCCTACGGCGAAGGCCTTGAATACTAAGATCTCGAAGCGAATCGTATCCCAATGATATTTGTCCCTCGCTCGGGTCAAAGAATCTCGGAATCATATTCATCAAGGTCGTCTTGCCGCATCCATTTGGCCCGACAATCGCCAGGGTTTTTCCACAGTCGATCTTCAAGTTGATATCCCTAAGCACCCATTCATTTTCTTCGTAGCAAAAAGAGACATTTTTAAAGACAATGGGCTTGCGAATGTCTTTGACAGAAATGGGATTTTCTATTTCCACGATTGGCGACTCTCGATCCAGAAGCGGAAAAATACGGTCTGCTGCCGCAGATCCAGCCTGAATCTGGTTTACAAAGCCCGACATCTTCCTCAGGGGGTCACTAGCCCCGATGAGAAAACCATAAAACAACAGTAAAGAAGGCAGGTTCATCGGACGCTCTGTCATCGCCATTCCGAAGATATGGGTCTCTTGATTCAGCACCAAATATCCGCCAGCGAGTATTGAAATAGCGACGACGCAGATTCCCAGGACTTCGTCACTGAATTTCGTCAAACCATGGTAGAACATGATTTTCATAGACTTCCGATACACGTCACGAGTTGTACGGCGAAATCGATTAATTTCCTGCCGCTCCATCGTGTATGCCTTCACCGCGTAAATTCCACCGAATGATTGAAGCAGTCGGCGAAACAGCGAACTCGATTCCTCCATCAAGCGACGATTGGCGCGTTTGATTGACTTGGCAAGAGTGTAGGTGAAAAACAAGGCCACGGGCGCGATAACAAATGAAAACAGCATCAGTTGCCAACTCACCCAAATTGCACCAGCCAGGCAAACGATCGCTTTCAAAGGTTCTCTCATAGCACGACCGAAAAGAAACGAGACCACTCCGCCGATTACCGCAATGTCACCCGTGAATCGGCTCATCAAGTCGCCGGTCCGATCCTTATTGAAAACGCCCAGCCCCATCTTCATGGTGTGCTGAAAAACTTGATTCCGCAGTCCTAGTGTTGTCATCTCCGAAAAACGCTGAACCAATAGCAGATTAGCAACAAGAAAAAGATCCTTAACAATCGTGCAAATGATCAGCCCAACGGCGATGACGACGAGCGTTTTAAATGGGTCATTTGGAAGAAAACGTTCGATGTAAGGCTGAATATCCGTTGTAGCAGCAATTACTTTTTCTTCAGCTTGATGCTGTAAAGAAAGATGAGCGACTTCGTTTTCGATGGTAATCCGCTCTTTTTGGGTGGCCACATTCGGCAATGCTTGTTCGAGATTTTTTACCTTTTCCTCGATGGCGAGACAATTTGCTTTACTTTCCGTAATTCGATCGCTTGCCCAATCCTGCATCGACTTATTCTGGATGATCACTTCGACAAACGGATACACAGCACCAATATTTGCGCCCCAAAATAGAGCAATCGCACAGGAAGACAAGATAATGCCAAGGATCGTAAACCGCTGGCGGAGTGCCTGCTTAATAGCACGTCCAAGATTCTTCATAGTCGGATATCCGGTCGGCCTTAATGGGCCTAAAAAGGGTAGCTATCGAGGGCGTCGAGAGACTGGAGACGCTACAGATATCGGCAAAGGGAGTCAACGTGATTCCTTTAACGAACTCGAGGGAGTGCATATGGCCCGCCCCCGCGCAATGAGACGTTTGCCCAGGACCCTGGTTCCCGCAAAATTGGTGAGTCGCCAGCTGATATCAGTGCTACCACATTTCAGTCGAGTGACGAGGAGTGGCACAGGAGTCGCACATAGAAAGATTTGCCCGATCTATGTGGGACTGGCAATCTGGAAACGAATTCAGCGAGAGGAAAAAAGCGTAACAAATCGGAACAAAAACATTACCGCTTGAACCTGTTCGACTATTGAAGGCTGTTTCCCCTCCGAAACTGCCGGCTGTAATACCAGAGCGCGGCGTATTTATTGAAAGAATACTGACTTAAATGAAAGGCAAAAAGAAAGCCATGCTGCCCATCTAAAAATCCACCTTGCAATAAAAAGAGTCTCACAAAGGTGGTGACCCCATGAGAAATTGCGTTGAACAAGTTGGCAGATTTCCCAGATTTAGCCTGATCACGCGCCCAAGAGTGCGCGTATGCTAGATGTTTCTCAAGATAATATTCGTAATTCCGGCAGGCATCATGGATTAAAAATCCACGAAGAGTCTTTGTCGATATCCCCTTTGAATCAACTGATTCATGCACCGCCCGCGAGTTAAATCCAAAATTGTTTTTTGCGTAAAGCCGAACTATTTTTTCCCGTCGCCAACCGTTATGAAAAACATCCTTATCGAGAAAGGCATTTTGCCTGACAACCTGATACAGACAATTGTTGTCCGGGTTTTTCAAAACCGATTCAATGGCCTCTCGCAACTGCTCTGAAATTCTTTCGTCGGCATCGATTGCCAGAATATAATCGCTCGTTGCTAAATCTTGGGCCCGCTGCCGTTGGATTCCAAATCCTTCCCAATCTTCCCGGATAAACACTTTTGCCCCATATTGCTTCGCAATATCCAGAGTGGCGTCCGTGCTACCCGAATCTAAAACAACAATCTCATCGACCCAGCCGATCAGACTGCGGAGGCAAGGTGTGATCTGACTTGCTTCATTTTTTGTAATCAAAACTGCCGAAATTGTGGCTCGAGTGAGATGTGTCTCCGCATGCTGCCCCGCCATGCGGCGATGCATTAGAGTGTTTGAACCAGCTGTGGAGGTACCAGTCATTTTTGATCGCCTATGGTGAAGAATCACCCATGAGTATTTTCTCGTAAACCGCTTCAATGGCTGTGGCTTCCTGTCGTATGTCGTAGTATCGGCACACATGCTCGCGACCTGATTTTCCCTTGCGAATGGTTTGATTAGGGTCGGCCAGACAATGACCAATTGCGGCAACTAACGCTTTTGTATCTCCGATGTCTACCAGATGACCGGTCTCATCCTCGTTAATCAGCGTCGGAAAAACGCCGGTTCGCGTGGCGACGACCGCGGCACCGCACGACATCGCCTCGATCGGCGTTAAACCAAAACCCTCGTAACGGGGTGGGGCGACGCAAAGTACAATGCGCTGAAACCATCGATGTCTTTCTTCGGCTGATACCTGGCCGAGCCAAATAACGCGATCTTCAACACCCGCATCAAGCAACTTTTTTTTCAATGCCTCAAGGAAGGGTAAATCTCGGGGTTTGCAATGCCCGGCGACAATCGCTGTAAAATCTGGATATTGGGGAAGCAATTGACACATCGCCTCGACAAATAAGTCGGTACCCTTTTCCGCACGAACACGTCCGAAAATTCCAATCCCGTATTTTCCAGGCAACCCAGATTCCCGCCAAGCATTTTGCTTATCCGTTGGCGGTATAAACACGTTCGTATCAATCCCATGAGGAATAACCGCATCGCACCGATCAACATAAAAGGCGGCTTCACGGGTCGTGGCGATCACCTTATCCATTTTGGATAATAACCAGCGAGGAAATGCGGAATGACGACGGAGCGCAACGGTTGTAAAGACCAGCCTCAACGGAAGACGGAACACGTATTTTGCGATAATGCCGAATAGCATCTCTGAGTTACGCCGAGCATGCCAAATCGAAATTTTTTTAAAACCATTTTGCTTAAACAAGCGAAGAAGCTGCCATCGACCCATTTGCCGTGTCGAGACGGGTAAACGCTTGCCCAAGATAACCACATCATACTGCTGATTATGCCGCTCAGCCAAATTTGAAATGGTGGCCGAGACGCCTGTAAACCGCGAATGAAAATTTGTGAGGATAATCAACGGATTGACGATAGAAGACACGATTCTGATGGTCCCGAGATCTATTCAGTGACTGTGATGATGTGCTTCGCAACTAAAAAACGCACAAAACGCCACACAGCCTCAAGCCTTGCGATGCAAGCGGTTTGTAGACAAACCCGCAGGGTTTCCCAAGAGTGATTCATAGGCAGGTAGACAGATATTGTTTTTTTGACGGCAACGCTAGCGTGTGTAAATCCGCTGCGAGACGGATATCTGGATTTGTCATCTTCTCTTCTGCCAATTTCTTTTGCCCGATGTGCACGGCAAAAATCCTTACCCATTTCCATTCACCTCTTGAATATCGTAACGCTATCGTTGCATTCAATTGCTGATAACCCACAAATTCCAGGACCACTGCCGGAGTGTCTCTTGACGCTTTGCAGATGGAAAAATAGGATCCTCCCGGGTTTTTAGATATTTAGAACATGAGCTTTGGCCATGCGGCGTTTTATACTCATCGACAATTGGCTGGAGTCTGTCGGCGGACATAACTACCAGTATGCGATGGAGATTCTGCAGGCGGCCGCAAGCTCTCAACACGAGGTGATTTTGGCGACTGCAAAAGCATTCTTTAAAGAAAGATCTGCTTTACCGGCAAACTGGAGTTGTTATCCAATTTTTCGATATGCGTGGAACCGAACCCATACGGTTGGCGTTGATGGCAAACGAACGGAACCTGTCGGTATCGACGGTCAAACATTAAACAACTCGAATTCAAATGAACAACGTCAGCCTTCGAAACGAAAACGTTGGCCTCGATTCTTTCAAACGTGGGATCGTAAACGGAGAATTCGGGCATTCAAAGATGCGTGCCAAAATCTTTTCGACCAAATCGGACGGAATCAGGATGATATTATTTTCTTTCCGTCCGTATCGGATTTTGATTTCTTGGGCCTCGCAGCATTCCTGGCCTCGAACAATGCCACAAACACGCAACATTGGCACGTGCAATTTCATTACGATATTTTCGACGGTCGACCCCCTGAGTTTGAGAGCCAAAGGGAACGAATAACATGCATGTCGAGACAGTTTTCGCACGCTCTCGCTGCGATTCCAACGCATCGACTTCATTTCTATGCAACAACGCAACAAATAGCCGACCAATATAATCGGCTTCGGGTCGCAAAATTCTCATCGCTTCCCTATCCCGTCAGCCTGCTACAAGATCAAGATCTTGAGATGCCAAAACGTTCACCGAGAAACGAACGGTTGCGGGTGACTTTGGCAGGTGCCCCGCGGCGAGAAAAAGGGAAAAGAGAATTAAACCGACTATTCGAGCAATTACACCGCGATCATACACTGCAACAAAATTCGCAAATTTGGATGCAAGGGAAGCATCATACCATTGCAAAGCAATTGTCAGATTTCGACCAGAAAAAGATTGCTTTGGCAAAAACACCAGCCTCCAACGACGCGTCAATTGTTGTAGCGCCTCACCCACTGAAGCGAAAAGAGTACCTTGAATTCATTCACCACACTGACATCGGCCTGCTCCCCTACAACAATGCTCGCTATCATGCGCGAGCAAGTGGCGTGCTGATTGAAATGCTGTCGGCGGGTGTCCCAGTGATTGTCACGGCCGGTAGTTGGCTGGCTTTGCAACTTTCAGAGTCAATTTACCACCACTTGGAAGGCATTTTGCTGCATGAAGCAATCATCGCCAAAAAATATTTAGAGAAACCGCTTTGCGATGCAGATGACATCTTACAAAACACCAACGTATTGGGCGAACCTGAGCGTGTTTTTATTGCGGGCGATACGAATCCGACAACCACATCCACAGTGATACCTGCAGGGGCTGGTGCAGCTATCGTTCAAATTCCGTGGCTTGAGACACGACAAGGCTATTTTTTACGAGTTCGTGCTGTGCAAAAAGATGCCACTGGGCGGACAAAGGGACCGCCCCATTCATCCATTCTATGTGAGAGAGAACAAGGTAAATCTGTATTTAGTATTGTCCGAATCGATCCTCAGTCTGATTCGATTCGAATCGAAATATCGAACGCTTACCACAACCATTCGATGACGATCGGTCGCCCGCAGATAGCATTTCTTAAGCGAAGTACGAAAGAGGTACCTACTGGTGCAGTGGGTTTAATTGCAAGCGAGTTCGATCAAATTCCAGACCTCATTCGGGAAATGATTCTGCATTACGATCATTACAGAGAATCGGCACGAGAACATGCCCAATCGTGGAACTATGAACATGCTCCTCTGCGAACAATCGAACGCTTAATGGAGAAGCAAAGTGACGACAACGTATTGCTCGGGGTCGCCTGATAATGTTACTTCCCCCGTCGATGCAACCGAAGCAGGGCCCGAAGTTATGTCGCAAATCGTCCAAGATCCGTTCGTTTATCAAACGTATATCGATTTGTGTATGCCTTATTTCCGCAGTAACGGGATCTCATGGCTGCCGATCGATAAAACAACCAGAAATAAGAAATGCATCGCCACTTGCTGCATTGGAAAAGGCTCCGACTCAAACCGAATTGGAAGTTGTCTTTGTTAGGATTCCACCTCGAGATCTGGAAGCGACGAACAGGCTGTGGCAAGAAGTCGATGAATTAGCCATTGACGCAAAATTTCGACGAGAGCTTCACAAAAATGGATTTCGAGTCGGGGTTGTGGGAACACAAACTTCTGGCGAGATACAAAAGATTCTTCAAACTGCCCATCAAGCAAGAACGAATAAAGTTGTATTGGAAGATTTTGGAAATTTACAATCTACGCATGCCATCAGTAGAAAAATATTCCTTCAACCGGGCCAGCAAAGCGAACTACTTGCATCATCCGTTCAAAAAGAATTTCAAATGCTAGAAATGCATGACGGTGAATTGATCGGCCAGACACTGAGCGACGGGCAAGCTCAATTCATTGTAGAAATCCGCGACGTGAACGATGAACAGGTCGCGTTGCGACTAACACCCGAGATACATTTTGGGGCATTTCACAATGAATATGTGCCGGGTGAAGGAATGTTTCAACTTCAAACTAGCAGAGAGAAAAAAAGACTGCCACGGTTGCAAGTGGACGCCGACCTTCATCAGGGCCAAATTCTCATTGTTGGTCCTCAGGCAAATCAACCAGGGAGTCTCGGGCATCGATTTTTTAACGAGCAAGCTGCCGATAAATCGATTTCAAAGATCATGATCATCCGCCTCAGTGATTTTCCAACCGCTAAGATGAAAATCGCCACAGGGGATATTGCGCCCGATTAGCTTCTCATGAATTGGCAGTGAATCCCTGCAAAAAAAATTTTTCCTGCCGAGACCATCAATTTATTCTTCTGTTGGAAATAGTGTCCGGATGGAAAAATAGAGTATTGCTGCTCCGCCCAACACAAGCAGAAATATAAACCAGATTCCGAGCCATCCGACCGTCGAAGACTTTTTCGAGGTACACTCACCACAGTCTTCACGCTGTCCGCTTTGCGGATCAACCATCACCGGTGCCGCGCAAACGGGGCATTGATCCCAGTTCTCGTTTGTACTCATCCCGATATCACTTTTTTCGGACAGGTGGAGGGCACTGCAACACCGCCATCTATTTTGCATTTGGGCTTCAGTCTAGTCGTTATTTTCTGCAATGCCAATGTAGGTTAGCATGAGGTAGATCAGTTGAAAAAGGACAATTTGTTTCCCCGAGCATACGTAGGCAGATCCCCTATAGCCGCAAGTGTTGGGCACTCTACCAAGGAGCGGACAATGGATTATCGACGAGTTGGTTTTATGGTGCTTCTCGCAATGATTACACTTTTTTCTCCTGTCTTGCTGCCGGGCGAATCGGGATCCGTGTGGCAAGTAATCTTCAACGGGAACGATTTAGCCGGTTGGTCGACAACCGGAAATTGGAAGGCAACCGCTAATGGCACACTCTCAATCGAGCCCCGTCCGGGTGAAGAAGGTTGGCAACGGTATGCGGATTATCTCTGGACCGATAAAAAGTACGCCGATTTCATTTTACAACTGGAATATAAAATTCCACCAAAAGGAAACAGCGGTATTTTCTTGGGAGTGAAAAATAAAAAAAATCCGGTTTATGAGGGAATTGAAATCCAGATTCTCGACTCACATGAAAAAAAAGATGCGTTGACTCCACACGACTGCGGTGGCGTGATCGGCATCCGAGCGCCTGAGAGCAATGCGACAAAACCGGCCGGTGAATGGAATAAAATGCGGATCAGCTGTAGGGGCGACCATCTGCTTGTCAATTTGAATGGGCATCAGATAATCGACCTCAAAATGAGTGAGAAAATCGGCCGATTGCAACCGCTGGCCGGATATATCGGTCTCCAAGATCACGGGCTGCCCCTCGAATTCCGCAATATTAAAATCTGTAAACTCTCAGACCAGTAGACTTCTGAATCACGGATCGAGATTTTTGACTTGCGCGAAATTACAATAGGGAAGGTGTATGGTAGACGTTGCTTACTTCTAATATGTGATGTGCATGATCGGCGAATTTTATCCATTTTTTGACCGCTTTTTTTATGGCATGTCATTGTTGATATTCGTCTTTGGAGCATTGTCCCCTGCCCTTTCTCAAGCCAACGAGATGGCATCCGACAGCTTCCATCCATTGTTCTCTGAGATCGATATTCGTGCGCCACACCAAATCGAGCGTTATGAAAAGGCTGGCATCCGCCTCATCCGCGGCAAACATCTGCTCCTGTTTACGGACTTATCACCAAGCAAGGAGGTTGATCGACTACCATTTGTTTTTGATCAAGCCGTTCCCCAATGGGCCGAAGCATTCCATATTGCAAAAAATGACTTCGAAAAGTGGCAGATGGTTGGCTGTCTGATGAACGATCGAGAACGTTTTCGGCAGATTGGCCTCTGTCCCGATGCGATACAAGCATTTCGCAATGGATTTTCGCAAGAAAAAATGCTTTGGATGTTCGATCAGGAGAGTGATTATTATCGACGCCATCTGCTACTTCATGAGGGCGTGCATGGATTCATGTCCACATTCTTTGAAACCCTTAGTCCACCGTGGCATGCAGAGGGCATGGCTGAACTTTTGGCAACCCACTGGTGGGATGAGACGAGCGAGAGCCGACTCGAGGTCGGATATTTTCCACTAGAAAAAAAGCATGTGCCGATGCTGGGGCGGATACGCATCGTTCGCGACGAGGTTGACCAAGGCCGCACCCGCAACATAAAGCAAATTCTTGCTTACGGAGCTGAGGCCCACAGTAAAAATGTGCCCTACGGATGGTGTTGGGCACTTGCTGCTTTTCTTGATGGGCATCCGAAATATCAAGGTCGTTTTCGTGAATTGAATCGCTCCGCTACGGGGAGTGATTTCAATGACAAATTTCTGCAGGCCTTTAATGATGACTGGCAAGAGCTAGAGTCTGAGTGGTTGCTATTTGTCCGTGAAATCGACTACGCGTACGACCTTACTCTCGCTGCAATTCGTTATCAAACGGGAAAACCAATAAAAGCCTCGGAGCCCGGTGTGGTCACAACCGTAAGTGCCGCATCCGGCTGGCAGCCCACCCAAGCGTTCCTGGAGTCAGGTGAGACGTATCATATTAGTGCGGACGGGCAATTCAGCATGCGGGGAGCGACTGCAGAGGAACGTTGGCTCAGTGATCCCGGAGGGATTACGCTGCACTATTCTTCAGGACAGCCACTCGGAGTGCTACAAGCGGTCATCATACCCTCCGGAAAAATTGGGATCGACTATTTTAACGCGTCGCGTGTCCAATTGATCGGCTGTGAGAAACATTGGACGCCCGATCAATCGGGAACGCTTTATTTACGCATCAATAACAAAGCGAACAGACTCCCAGGCAACAAGGGCACCATCCGTGTTAACATCCAGAAACCCTAAAAGCTGGATATCACACGTGAGGCACAAAATCAAAATACTGGGAAGTCCCTAGACCAGATCAGCTTGAACAGGCACCTTTCCGATATCGTTGTATTACAATTGACCCACCGATAGCCTGATTGGCCAATTGACAACCCTGCGGGCAACGAAACAATAGCGTGAGAGTATCCGTGACACACGGTCGTTTTTTCCCGTAACTTCAGAGATAGCAGCATGAACCAAATTGAACTCCAGGACCCTGAAGTCTGGTCCGCGATCTCCCAGGAAATTGTTCGGCAGGAAAATGGTCTCGAGATGATTGCGAGTGAAAATTACACGAGTCCTACGGTCATGCAAGCGGTCGGTAGCGTGCTGACCAATAAGTACGCTGAAGGCTATCCTGGTCGGCGTTATTACGGGGGCTGTGAATTTGTCGATACGATTGAGGATCTTGCCCGCGATCGCGCTAAAAAACTTTTTGGTGCTGAGCATGCCAACGTGCAACCCCACTCTGGATCACAAGCCAATGGAGCAGTCTATCTTACCAGTGTGGAACCGGGAGACACGGTTCTGGCTTTAGATCTTGCCCATGGAGGACATCTAACACATGGCATGAAATTGAATATTTCGGGAAAGCTTTATCATTTTTTCCACTACGGTGTTGATCCAACCACACACCGTCTCGATTTCGACCAGATTGCAAAACTTGCTCGCGAGCATAAGCCGAAATTGATAATTGCTGGTGCCAGTGCTTATCCGCGCGAGATACAGCACGCGCGGTTTGCAGAAATTGCAAATGAAGTAGGGGCACGTTTGTTGGTCGACATGGCACACTACTCCGGATTAGTTGCCGCAGGACTCCACGACAACCCGGTTCCAGTTGCAGATTTTGTGACCACGACCACACATAAGACTTTACGCGGACCGCGAGGTGGTATGATTCTTTGCCGAGAGTCAGATGCGAAGATGATTGATCGCAATATTTTTCCGGGCACGCAGGGTGGTCCCTTGATGCACGTTATTGCGGGAAAGGCGGTTTGCTATGGAGAAGCGCTCTCGGAAGATTTTAAGCAATATGCCACTCGGGTCATCGAAAATGCGAAAGTATTAGCTGAGTCACTCTCGGAGGGGGGCCTGCGCCTGGTAAGTGGCGGCACAGATAATCATTTAATGCTGGCCGACGTGACCCCGCTCGGTCTCAGTGGTAAACCGGCAGAAACAGCGCTGGAGGCCTGTGGCATAACCGTCAATATGAATATGATCCCCTTTGATGAAAGAAAACCCATGGACCCCTCAGGCATCCGCTTGGGTACGCCCGCGTTGACGACGCGCGGCATGGGACCAGAGGAAATGCGAAAGATTGGTCATTGGATCGTGACCGCACTTCGAAGTGCAGAGGATCAAGCCGTTTTGCAGCAGATTGAACATGAAATCAGCGAGTTGTGCGTTGATTTTCCAGTGCCAGCAGCCACTCTTTCTGAAACCACGTAAGCTTACCCGCTTGCCCCCATCCCTGGTTAAATTATGAGCGGGAATCCAATTCGGGCTTTTTGCGCAAGGACGCGTCATCACCGGTGAGCCTGTTTGCCCAAATGGGCCGCAAGCTTATAATGACGTCCCATTTAAAAACACTGCCAAGCGGCCAACCGACAGTGTCAAAACTCGGATCTTGAATCAACCAAGGTGTACGTGTGGCTTTAAGTAAAATTTTAATTGCAGATGACAACCAACCGAATGTCGAACTACTTGAGGCCTATTTAACGGGCATTGAATGTGACATTGAAATAGCGCGCGACGGGCAGGAAACGGTCGATAAGGTTGCTGATTTTCAGCCAGATGTCATCTTACTTGATGTGATGATGCCTAAGCTATCTGGTTTCGAAGTTTGCCGGAAACTCAAAGATGATCCGGCAACGAGCGGTATAATGATATTAATGGTCACGGCATTAAATGAACTCGGCGACATTGAACGTGCCGTGGAGGCGGGGACAGACGATTTTCTGAGTAAACCGGTGAACCGTGTCGAACTCGTTAAGCGAATTCAAAACATGTTAAAAATTCGACATGTTACTGACGAAATAGAGCGGTTGAGACAATACATTCAAAAAATGGAAGATGAATCGGCGCAGTCCTAATTTTATTCCAGAGACTTTTTTTGATACCATGCACCCAACACTTCAGAAACTAACCAAATTAAATGATGTTATATAGCTTTCCCGAAATCGTTTCTGTCGAGCGGTGCAACCTTCAGGCGGTCTGATATCTTAACTTTTTATGCATGGGTTCTAATCGATGCCAGTGCGTGTCCATTTGCTGGATTGGCCGTTTCAGATCCGTAGCCTCTTTACAAACCTCTCTCGTGCGTCAGGAATGACGATCGTTTGTTGCGTTATTGCATTCTTTTTTACCAATTACGCCATTGCAAGCGATCCTGCAGTTGTTATTAAATCGGCTCCCCTTGGCGTCTCTCAACTGATTAAACAACTCGGACATCCGCGCTATGTGCTGCGTGAACAAGCACAGACCGAACTGATGAAAATCGGTCCGCCGGCGCTCGATGCGTTATCCGGTGCCCTCTTGAGTGATGACATTGAAATCGCAATGAGGGCTCGTTATTTGCTCACCGCGATCAAAATCGATTGGGTCCAAGATCAAGACCCGAAACATATTCGCGCTGCAATGAAAGATTATGACCAAAAAAGTGATGCGCAAAGAAAAGAAATCATTGATGAGCTTTCCAAGCAGACTGGCGATCCTGAGCGAGTCGCGTTAGCGCGTATCGTGCGTTATGAAAAATCGACCCTGCTTTCCAAATTGGCGGCACTGGGGATTCTG
This sequence comes from Planctomycetota bacterium, assembly GCA_036146215.1. GTDB lineage: Bacteria > Planctomycetota > Planctomycetia > Pirellulales > UBA7805 > UBA7805. Next base: position 571 of record JAYYJN010000094.1, on the reverse strand, counting down.
GAAAGCGTATTAAATCAGCCGTCCTCAGATGTCAGGCATTCGACTATCGGGCAACAGTTAAACGAATCGCAGCGGCCTGCTGCAGAGTGGCTCCAAGACAATTTGGCAAAAGAAATACAAATCGATCAAAAGATCGATTATTGGAAGAGAATCGCTGACAGGGAGCTCGAAATCTGGAAAGGTAACAATGACCAGACCAGCCACGAAATCGTACAACGAATCCTTTTTCATCTGGTGCAACTTTTAGACCAAGCAGGCAGAGATTCGGAGGCAGAACCCTTTCTCTTACAAGTGGTAGCGATCCAACCCGGGGATGAAGAGAGTGTTCGATTGCTGGTTCAAAAAATGATCGGGGAGCGTACCGAAGAAAATCAGCTGAAAAAGCGAGCAGCTCGCGTCATCAAAAATATAGGCGAAAAATTTAATGAGATTTTTGCGACTGACCCATTGCTTCTGTATGTGCTTGCCCATGCCGAACAAACTTTGGGCGCGGACGATGCGGCAAATAAGATTGCCGATCAAGCACAAAATTTGAATCCAACGACCGCCGCAAAACATCTAGTGACCGCAT
>JAYYJN010000093.1:0-5564 GCA_036146215.1 Planctomycetota bacterium | reverse complement strand
TTTTCGCTCAGAGCATTCTTCTTCAGCGTGAAGAAAGCGCTCGACTGCAAATTGATTGATCAGCACTCCCTCAGAATCCGGCTTTTCGGAACAGATTACGCTGCTTCCGGGAACGGACAACAGTGGTCAAGGCAGGCGGCTGACGAATTTAGCCTTCACTCTCTCGTAGAAGAGCAACCGGAAAGAATCCCATACTTTGAGGCTCTTAACCGCTTAACTCACTCGAACTCGATCTTTGTCCCGGGCTCTGATGATCCCGGATACACGGCATCAAAAATTTATCCCTACATTCTTGCCAATCGTCCCCTGCTCACGATCTTCCACAAAAACAGTTCGGTCAATAACGTTGTTAATCAGACGCGCGCCGGTGTTGCAGTTACCTTTGATGAAAACTGCAATCTTGAATTGGTTGCGGAAGAGATTTTTAAACGTTGGTTTGCTACGAGAGCTTATCTTGAGAAACCGCATACGGACTGGCATCGATTTGAACCCTACACCGCCCGCGAGATGACCGATCAGATCACTCGTATTTTTGATCAGGCCACCGCAAATCACAAACGCCGTATTGCATCATGAAACGACTCGCAATCATTGCAACGCACCCCGTGCAATATAATGCGCCATGGTTTCGTCGGTTAGCAAGCGAACCGGGAATCGAAGTTTGCGTTTTCTATACGTGGCATGCCGATAAAAAAGCTAAATACGATCCTGGTTTCCGGCAGAATATTGTATGGGATATCCCGCTCTTAGAGGGATACGATCATAGGCTGGTCGCCCCTCAACCTAGCATACCCCGTAAGACATTCTGGAAATTAAACAATGATATTTGTGGTCCAATTGAGGCATGGGGCGCCGACGGTGTGCTGATTATGGGATGGAATTATCTCTCTCACCTCAAAGCGATGCGATATTTTTCAGGGAGAGTTCCAGTTTTTTTCCGCGGAGACTCTACGTTACTCGACAGCCATTCCAGATATCGCGTGAAACTTCGCCATCTGCTCCTGACGCAAGTTTACAAATACGTTGATACTGCATTCTTTGTGGGGAAAAATAATCACGACTATTTTGTAAAATTTGGTATTCGGCCTGAAAACCTATGCTTTGCCCCTCATGCAGTTGACAACGAACAATTTTCATCGAATGCAAAAAGGTATGAACGCTTAGCGGCCGAGTGGCGGGATAGTTTAGGTATCAGTGAAAAAAGTATTGTTTTTCTTTTTGCTGGCAAATTAATACCGAAAAAATCTCCTGGTCTTTTACTTGCAGCATTCAAGCAATTTTTAGAATCGCACTCGGCAGATCTGGTGTTTGTTGGCCAAGGAGCTGGTGAAAAATCGCTGCGAGCTCAATCATGGGGCATGAAAAATGTTCACTTCTTGCCCTTTCAAAACCAATCGAAAATGCCGGTAATTTACCGCTTAGGCGATGTGGCTTGCCTACCTTCGGCGGGGCCGGGAGAAACCTGGGGACTTATGGTCAACGAAGCAATGGCATCCGGTCGCCCAGTCATTGTCAGCGATAAAGTGGGTTGTGCCCGTGATTTGGTGGAAAATCAGCAAACCGGCTTTATTCACAAGGCACAGTGCCAACGCTCGCTGCTGAGTGCAATGAAAAAATGCGAGAATCGTGATGAATTGGTTTCCAAGGGAAGCAGATGCACTGAATTTATTAAATCGTGGTCATGTGAAAAAATTGCCAAACAAATCAAAGATAGATTTCTCTCCGCCGCATAACCGCAAGAACGTTAAATGCGATCAAAGATATGAATCAAACGTTAGCCAAACGCCAATTTTCGTTGCATCAGAAAAATGCATTAATGCAAATGCGTCCAAGGTCCAGCGGTGAATATCTCAGTTCAATCGTGTTTTTGTGCATCGGGCTGATTGGGTACTATCAACTGCTTCCCAATTATTGGTTGGCGATTGCCATGTTGGCATGCATTGTGCGGAGAATCTACTTTCGCATCGATTATGCATTGATAATTTTAGAAATTGCCGGATTCATCGCAATCCTTCAGTGCATCATCGGACCGCTAATGATGTACCGCAGTTCTTTTGTTCACCACCGATACTTCATGTATGTGGATGAGCACACCTATTTTTCCTTTGCAATACCGGGGATTGCTGCCTTTGTTGCTCTATTGTGCTTACCCGTTACAGGAAACGCAAATGCCGTCTTGCAGATGCGTAGCAGCAAGCAAATGGATCGAATGGGGTGGTTTCTATTTGTCATCGCCTTGGCAGGAACCGTTGGCTCCCTTATCGGGCTTGGATTTTTTGGTTATCTTTTGGCCCAATTTAAATATGTCGCGGCCATCTGTCTTTTTATGAGTGGCAATCGCTTTCGCTGGCCTGTGCTTCTAGCCGTGCTCTTCTCTGGATACCTGAACGCGGCGCAGCATGCCATGTTCCACGAACTGCTAATCTGGGGCACGTTTGTCGGAAGTTTCGTTTTTTTGGATAAAAAACGTTCTCACGCTTTGAAAATTACGGTATTTACCTGTGCCTTGATTGCGATACTTGCAATCCAAGGCGTCAAAGCCGAGTATCGCGAGGCTTTGGCTGAAGGTAAAACGCCAAATCTTGCGGACTCGCTCCTCGATGTAGTTTGGTCGCTCGAGTCAGTATATGAAGACCAAAACTTTCAACAAATTGCGATTGCTCGACTAAATCAGGGGTGGATAATATCGCGCGTCATGCAATACGTTCCTGACTACGAGCCTTATGCAAAGGGTGAAACTATATCCACTGCGATTGCGGCCAGTTGTACCCCTAGGTTCCTGAACTCGAAAAAAATGGGCGCTGGTGGACGAGTGAATTTCACTCGCTTCACCGGACTGCAACTTCGTGAATCAACCTCAATGTGTATCGGCACACTAGGAGAAGCCTACGCGAATTTCGGCAAAGATGGAGGAATTGTAATGATGCTCGTTTTGGGTGGCATTTTCAATAAGGCCTTTGCCTGCTTCATCAATCTCGGAAAATTCAACGGCTATTTTTTACTCTGCTTGCCCCTCGTATTCCTCCAAGTCATCAAATCCGAAACGGAACTGATCGTTGTTGCAAACCATCTTGTGAAGTCAATCTTGGTTATATGCTTTCTATATTTTATTCTGCCACGGGCATTCGGCTCGACGCATAAATCGAAGCAAGTAAAATCAAAGCGTTTTTCTTCCGCAAAAAAATGGCGACCGGAGACCTCACCCGTCGTCATGGCAAAACAATGAATTCACATTGCTAATCTATTCGATTATGAACCGCCGAACAAAAGAACTTCGACAATTAAAGCTTTAAAGAATTCCACTTTTTCAAGTCGCTACCAAATGATCGCAACAGAAAAAAAATCTACCCTGGGGAGGCAAATATTTGATCGCAAACCGATAACGGTGAGTTACATACAGCGGAAGCCTCGGCCTAAGCAAAACTACAGTCTCGAGTTCATCTTCGAGGACCTAAGATATCGACTCTCCGGCGACATACAATCGACCGTGCACCAAGCACCTTTCTATAGCAAGGGGTTTGTACGCCGCGTTCTGATCGCGCTAGATGCCGCGCTGCATCAAGGCGACTTGAATCATCTTACGGGCGACATCAATTTTGCGAGCCTGCTCTTAGCAAGAAAAAAAACGCTGCTTACGATTCTTGATGCCGGAGTCTTAAAAGAGAAAAAAGGGGTGCGCAAGTCTTTGTTGGAGTGGCTGTGGTTCCGCCTACCCGCAAAACATGCCAAGGCCATAACAACCATTTCGGAATCTGCAAAAAGAGATATCCTGAGGCACGTGGATTTACCCGCGCACAAAATCCGTGTGATCCCTGTCGCGGTATCCCCTCAATTCCAATTTAAGGCCAGAGCTTTTGACCATCGATGTCCGCGGATTCTTCAAGTTGGTACCAAACAAAATAAGAATCTCGCTCGCCTGATTCCGGCGCTAGCAGGATTGCCATGTCGCCTTCAGATTATTGGGCACCTAAGCGACAACATGATAAAGCAACTGGCTCAATTCAGAATTACTTACGACAATTGGTCCAACCTTTCTCTGACCGAGGTGGTAAAAAAATATGAGCAATGTGACTTACTTGCCTTTTGCTCAACTTATGAGGGATTTGGCATGCCCATTGTGGAGGCTAACGCCGTCGGACGGGCCGTCGTCACAAGTAACTGCGCCTCGATGCCTGAGGTTGCCGGTGAGGCAGCATGTCTCGTAAACCCAAATAGTATCGCATCAATCAGAGACGGTATTCAAAAGGTTATAAACGATGACGGATTTCGAAATAAAATCATAACGCAAGGCATATCCAATGCGAAGCGATTTGACCCTGAAGTAATTGCCAAGCAATATCTTTCGCTTTACGAGGAAATAGCGATGAATCGTTAATCGCGGTGACGACCTGCCCTTTGAACTTGTGGCAATTTCGTGACTTGAATAATCTAATTGTATAAATCATCTACACATCGATAGCCCACTTCGGTCACATCTTCTTTGTCAAACAAACAGCCACTCCTCATTTTCTCTGATTGGTTTGCTCCGGGCTATCGCGCTGGGGGGCCGATCACTTCGTGCGTGAATCTTGCATATGCGATGCGCGACCATTTTGCCGTCAGCGTGATCACATCAGATCGTGATCTTGGTGGCAAACAATCTTATGCATCGATTACCACGGGCACCTGGCAACCGTTTGATCGAGGAATCCGCGTCATGTATTGCAAACCGGGCATCTCGCGCATAAGACAAATACACGCAATTTTAAATGAATCAGCACATGCAACGGTTTACCTCAACAGCATGTTCTCTCGATCGTTTTCGTTACTTCCGCTTTGGTTACTGAGTCAAAATCAAGGTCAAAATAAAGTGATTCTCACGCCTCGGGGAATGCTTAAACCCTCAGCATTGAAAATAAAAGCGTGGAAGAAGGTGCCCTTTTTGCGGTTGTTACAAAGATGGCAATATCTCAGGCAACTCTCTTTTCATGCGACCAATATCAGTGAGCAGGAAGAAATTTTTCGCATATTCGGCGAAAAGTCACGTATCTCTGTTGTACCCAACTGTACACCCAAACCCCAAATACCAACGAATACTATATCGAAAAATCCCGGAACACTGAAAGTTATTTCCGTGGCTCGCATTCATCCCATCAAGAACACTTTATTTTTGATTGACGCGATGGCAAAGGTGAGTCAGAGTGTTGCGCTAGACCTTTATGGGCCGATCGAAGATGCGACTTATTGGAAGTTATGCCAGCAACGAATTCGTGCCCTACCGGAGAACGTACGGGTTACCTACTGCGGTGAACTCGCTTCCTGTGAAGTCCGGTCGCACATCAATCGATATCACCTGTTCGGTTTGGCGACGCGCGGTGAAAATTTCGGCCACGCGATCTATGAGGCCTTATCGACGGGAACACCAGTGCTCATCAGTGATCAAACGCCATGGCGTGATTTGACCAAGAAGCGGGCAGGTTGGGACCTTTCACTCAATGACATCCATATTTTTACACAGGTATTAGAGAAGGTTGCTGGCTATAGTCAGCTTGAATATGAAGAGTGGTCTGCCGGCGCGTATACGG
>JAYYJN010000092.1:0-4151 GCA_036146215.1 Planctomycetota bacterium | reverse complement strand
ATCAACTGGTGCAACAAATGGGTGTGCGCGTGACCCCGGAGGCGGCGGTCTTGGATCGTTCCGGTCGTCTGGTCTATCGCGGTCGCATCGACGATCGATTTGTTGACTTCGGAAAAACTCGGCAAGCCCCCACGCGTAACGATCTGCAAATTGCGATTCAAGAGGTGCTTGCAGGAAGTGCGGTGCAGGTACCAGCGACAAAAGCAATTGGCTGTTTCATTGCCGATCTAAAGCCTTAGCTCGAAGCCTGAGTTAGTTAGTGAGTTTCTGCTGAAGAGTGCCAAGGAATGCGGCCCCGTTTGCCCCATGCATTTGGAAGCTGAAGCAACGTGCCGTTTCGCTTATCACTTCGATCTGAATTTCGAGCCAATCGGCCGGCATGCGATTGCGAAATCGGTCGGCCCACTCAATCAATGCGATCCCGCCCTGCTCCAGGATTTCGTCCGCACCCAGTTCATCCCATTCGTCATCATCAGCAACACGGTAAAGATCGAAGTGAAAAATGGTGATCGGCCCCGAGTATTCATGAAGAATGACGTACGTGGGGCTGACGACACTTTGTGGATCGACACCGCGTGCAATCGCAATGCTTTGAACGAGCTTCGTTTTACCACTACCGAGTGTCCCCACAAGGCCGATAGTCATTCCAGCAGTGACCGCTTGTGCGATGGCCGCACCGAGTCTTTCAGTGTCATTGTGGGTTGAGGCAGTAAAAGAAAAGTGATCACTCATCATCGCTTCGGTGTTCGTATCCGGTGGCTGATAGCGGAGTCCAGTTTTTTGCGTCTCGCCATAGCCCTGTTTTTTCAGTAAAGGTGCCGATTTGGGTGAGTGGGGTCGCGAGCGGCTGAGTGGCAAGCAGCACGGCTGCCCGCTCCGGCGGGACAGCCAGCAATAGTTCAAAGTCTTCTCCGTCCCCCAGCGCCCGCTCGAGTGCTGAAAGTTTAGCATCCCGGGATGCCATTTCCCTAGCGGCCTCGGACACGGGCACGGCGTCCAAATCAATCGCTACACCAACTCCGCTCTCTTCGGCCAGACGGGATGCGTCGAGCGATAGTCCGTCACTGCAGTCGATTCCTGCATGGATCGGTTGCTCGCGCTGGAGGTGCAAGGCTTCATGAATCCTCGGGCAAAAATCAAATTGTTTTCCCAAGCGGCTGCCTCCGAATGTGCCGGTGACCAGAAGTTGATCCCCTGGTTTTGCCCCGCTTCGCAGCAGGGGCTGGTAAGGGCACCGTCCGACCAGCGTGATACTCACGACCAGAGGTCCATCCCACACGTTTGTGTCGCCCCCGGCGATCGCCACATCGAATTCCTCCGCCAGGGGCAGCATGCCCTCAAGCAGTGGTTCGGCAATGCCCGGATGCTCACGCGGTAAGGCTACAGCGAGAAAGGCGGCGACCGGTTCCGCGGCCATTGCTGCTAAATCACTGAGGTTCACTGCCAGTGCTTTGCGACCGATGCGATGCGGTGAATCGCTTGAAAGCGAAAAATGGGTGCCATCGCAGAGCAGATCACAGGTAACAACCGATCCGTCCGGGTGCAGGATTGCGGCATCGTCTCCCGGACCAACTGCAAGCTGCGGACTTACCGGCAACCGCTTTCGCAATGCGCGAATAAACTCGATTTCCATAGGGGGCATACCATCGGCGAGGTGCGATGCTGTCGCTACGAGTTTAGGAAGACAATACGGGGCCGTCAAACGACACGGCAAAGAACCTTTTTGCCATTGGCCTAGCGACTCTGAGTCGACCGAGGACCGCTGGCCACCTGGAGATGACCGTATAGGGTCTGGTTTCCACGGAGAATATAGAATTTTAGCGGACCCTTACTGGTGACCCGCTGCTGTCTGAGGACGTAAGCCACATTGTCGAGCGAGACGGTCTCCCAGACATGCATTCCGACGAGCACATCACCACGACGGATACCCTGATTTTCTGCAGGGCTTCCGGGGCGGACTGCCATCACGGCCAGACCACCGCGGTATTTGCTGTTTGTCGTATCCCGCATCTGCGCGGCCGAGAGCGGTTGCAGGCGTAAACCGAGTTGGGTCCAAGCTCGATCCGGCGCTTTCGCAATCGTGGCTTTGGCCTCGCTTGCCGGTAGCTTGAGATCAAGATCGATTGATTTTCCGTCACGTCTTACAACGAGTGGCACGGTTTGGCCATTTTTGCGACCGAGCAATGCGATCTCCAATTCGACGGGCCACTGCACGGCGGAGGGCCCCACATTTTCAATGCGGTCGCCGGTTTCAAGTCCCGCGAGATCGGCGGCGCTTCCTGCTTTGACACTCGTCACCAAGAGGCCTGTTTCACGCATGTCACGATCTGCGTCTGGCGTGAGGCCGATGCCATGGGTCCGATTTTCGAGACGCTGTAAACTGCATAGCTCGGCAGCAATGGTAAGCACTTTATCAACCGGTAATGCAAACCCAATCCCTTGGGCACCGACACGCACGGCGACGTTGATTCCGATCAGTTCACCGTCAATGTTTAAGAGAGGTCCCCCTGAATTTCCGGGATTGATACTGGCATCGGTTTGAATCAGGTCGTGGTAATATTGAACATCGCTCACCTGAACCGTGCGATGCAACGCGCTGATAATGCCCCGAGTCACGGTGTGTTCATAGCCATATGCATTGCCAACCGCAATGACCGTTTCACCGGGCATCAAATCGCGGGAAGTTCCCAGGCGAATCGTGGGTAGTGCGCGACCTCCGGTATCGATCTTGATGATAGCCAGATCTGTTTTCGGATCATGCGAAACTGGCGTCGCCACCGACTGGGTGCCGTCAGAAAGGGTTACGTTGATAGTGGAAACACCATCGATCACATGAAAGTTAGTGACAATGTAACCGCGTTGGTCCAGGATGACACCGGTTCCCATTCCGTTGACACGTCGCGGGCTATCGCTCCGATCAGCTGCCCTTGAGGGAACCAGTTTCTGGCCCCGGATATTCACGATCGCATCGCGGGCGTCTTCCACCGCTCGGACTAGTGGAGTTCGACGTTTCTCAGACGCATTGCCAATCGCAGGTGCCGACAGCACCGAAAACGCGAGAAGCATGGTGATAATAAGTGGCATCCATGACCGTCCGGCAACCATTGATCGCACACCGCATGTGCGATTCATGGAGTGTCTGCAACTGGCCTGGGGCGCGCTCTGGTCCACGCAATGCTCCCGGTCTGAGAAGGTGGAAATTGACGTAAATCGTGATGAGATCGGAATGAATTGTTCATCGGCCTTGCAAGAAGAGGCTCTTCAGGAACAGCCATCACGAGCCGTACAGATCACCCATCCTCCCCAGCGTTGTGAAGATAGAGGGGGTGCTAGCTGCTGACGGGGCATTTCCCTCGCCTGCACTCGGAAGTGACGCACTGGCGGGCCGGTATTCCACTCCGGTTGTGATCGTGCGAATCGGGCGTCAGGTGATGAATCGGGCCGTAGCTTCCGCCAGCTGCCGACCCAGAGCACGCAAGCTGTCGCGGTTTTGAGAGTCTGTCATGTGACCGTCGCCGTCAAATGCTTGGTGGATGTGCGGAATGCTAACCTGCTCGGGAAGCACAAGCACCCCGATGCTGCTGAGAATTGATCGCACGTGCACAAGGCCTCGGTGGCCGCCGAGTCCACCGGGCGACGCGCTCATGAGGGCGGCTGTTTTTCCGATGAACGCGGCGAGGCGTGGCTCATCGGCCACCGGTCGCGAGACCCAATCGATCGTATTCTTTAGAAGCGGTGTGATCGAACTGTTATATTCCGGACACGCCAAGAGGAGGGCATCGTGCTCCGCGAAAAGTTTTTTCAGGGCGTGCGAATTCGCACTGTGGCCCTCCTCGGCTTCAAGATCTTGGTCAAACAGCGGAAGTGGATAGTCGCTCAGCAGAATACGTGTGACGATTGCTCCGGCATCGGTTGCCCCTTCAGCAGCGATTTCTAAAATCCGTTGATTCCAGCTGTCGCTTCGAGTGCTTCCCGCAAAGGCGAGGATTCGGGGAGAGTTGGACATCAAATTTTAAAACCTTTTGCAATGCATCTTTTTGCCATTTAACCGCTGCGCTGGTCAACTTTAAGCTATCCAACTTCAGGCGACTTAACTTCGCCAAATTTTTTTCTGCGATGTAATCGAGGTGACCGCCGTACAATCGGTGGCA
>JAYYJN010000091.1:0-2585 GCA_036146215.1 Planctomycetota bacterium | reverse complement strand
AAATCCTTGGGCAACAGGGTCTTCCTCAATATTTAGGGCATCGTACCGTACTAATGGATAATCCTGGAATTTTTCCTGCGCTTTACGAGTGAATAATTCTGAGACGTCTGTGAACACATATTCGGTGCGATCCTTGGGCAGACGCGGGATGATCTGCGAGGAAGTTCCACCTGTTCCCGCACCAATCTCAAGTATTTTTATCGCCCGGCCATCTTCGCTCCGCTCGAGTGCCGCCACCACTGCTGCTTCAACCAGAGAATTCAACGTGCGCGCAAAAGGTGAGTCTTGATAAAGACGCTCAACGAGAGCTGAAGATCCGTCCGGAAACAGAATCTGAAGGGGATCGACTTGACCGGTTAAGACTCCGGCTAATTGGTCGCCACACCGCCCGAGCAATTCAAGCTCTGCCTGACATTCAGTGAAACGGTCGACCATCAGCGACCGCATTTGCTCCGGCGCGGCAGCCGGTGGCAAGTTGCCGGTTACCGTATATTGCAACCCATCGATCTGCAAAATCGCTTCTTCGACGAGAATATCAAGCAGCCTTTCAAATAATCGCCGGTGCGCGTCGGTCACTCCAGCGTTTTCAATAATCGATTCGAGATCGAATGTTGAGCCCTCTTTAAGCACATATCCAAGATCCGCAATTGCCTTCCGAGCATAAGCCGCACATAAGCGGTCGAGTTCGCGATCAAAATCCTGATAGCGAGGTAAGGCGAGCTGAGCGGAAAGCCGCGATTCGGCTGATTTAACCTCCGCCGCAATTTCCTTCGGATCCGTAAGATCTGCATGGGATACCGATGGCAACGTTTGATCGAGTCGCGAACGCGGCTGCCATTCGAGCTCGTAAAGTCCCTCACGGAGATCAGTGGAGTGCCGCTTTTCTTGAATCGACCCGGCGGGAGCGGCCACCATGTCATTCACCTCGGCATCATCGAGCGGAGGTGTATCGATCCAAAATCGCTTGCGTTGGAAAGGATAATGGGGGATTGCTACCTTCCGCCGCACGTAATCCCGATCAAACCCCTCCCAATCGATTTCAATACCGCGCACGTAAAGATCAGCAAGACTCTGAAGCATCTGGGACCAGTTTCCACGACTCTCGCGTAGGCTGGGAATCCACACAAAACCATCTCCGCTCATGCACCGGCGACCGGAGGCAGTAAGAATTGGATTCGGACCAATCTCAAGAAATATATTAACGTGCTGTTTTTCTAGTTGACGGACGCCGTCTGCAAAGCGGACGGTTTCACGGATGTGAGTTCGCCAATATTCTGGTGTTGCGATCTCTGTAGAAACCGCGCGACCATACACGTTGGAAATGATGGGAATCATCGGATCCGAAAAGCGAACTTCCCGGCACACATCTTCAAAGTCATCGAGCATCGGCTCCATTAATTCCGAGTGGAATGCATGCGAAACGATTAATCTCTTCGCGCGAACATCATCAGCTTGCAACGCTGTGGTCACGACATCAACCGCTTCATCCGATCCTGAGATCACTGTCTGATTAGGATCATTTACCGCCGCAATAGAAACATCAGTCCGCCCACTATTATCAATCGCGTGAGCGACCCTCGCCTCGCCTGTCATCAAAGCGACCATTTGTCCAGTGCTTGGTAGTTGTTGCATTAATCGACCACGCGCGGCGATTAGCTTCAGGCCATCCTCAAGACTGAAGACGCCAGCGGCATATGCCGCAACATACTCACCCACGCTATGGCCCACCACAAGTTGCGGCTGGATTCCCCAACTCTTCCAGAGTTCATTCAACGCATATTCGACCGCGAATAGGGCAGGTTGCGTATATGCTGTTTCATCCAGAGGCGACGTTTTTTTATCGGTCGGATAGAGGACATCCAGAAGTGGAATCTCAAGCTGGTCCATTAAAATTTCATGACACCGCTCTAAGGCCTGCCGGAAGGTAGGTTGCGTTTGATAGAGCTCATGCCCCATACCGACGTACTGTGATCCCTGTCCAGTAAACAGAAAGGCAAGTTTTCCCGGTACTTGGCTTTCGGCTTTGCCACGCTCTAACCCTGCCGCGCGTTTTCCATCTATTGCAGCCCGCAATAATTTTTGCGCGTGGGTTGTATCGGTCGCACAAACCGCCAATCGATGCGAAAAATGCGCTCTGCCAGAAGCCGCCGTGTAGCAGACATCTGAAAAATGTGTTTCTTTATCTAGTTGCTCGTGATACCGCTCGGCGAGTTCTTCCAAAGCCTGAGAATTTTTCGCCGATAGAACCAAAACGTGCTCTGGGCGATCCTGACGCGTCGGGACAGCGTGCGACTCGGGCGCTTGTTCAATCACAAGGTGGGCATTGGTTCCACTAAAACCGAAGCTACTGAGTCCGGCTGTTCTCGGACCGCGTCGGGAGGGCCAGCCTTGCCGCTGCGTGGGGACTACAACCGGTAAATCCTCCCATGGAATCAATGGATTCGGATGCTCTAGGTGCAAATGGGGTGGAATTTCTCCGTGTTGCAATGCAAGGATGACCTTAATTAGGCCCGCAATACCTGCCGCCGATTCGAGATGCCCGATGTTCGTTTTAACCGAGCCGATTGCTAACGGATTGTCGGCCC
>JAYYJN010000090.1:0-6291 GCA_036146215.1 Planctomycetota bacterium | reverse complement strand
GCCGACATCTTCGAAGGGTCGGGTGACTTTCCGATTCAAATCAAGATCCCAGTAACGCTCAATTTTTAAATCACCTTTTTCGTAGACTGCACAGTGGGCCGGCGGCAATTTTTCGATGCCTGTATACATCGTTCGGGGCTGGGGAACATAAAGATAGGTCAAATACTCACTCAGCGCATGAGGATTCACTTCGCGTGGAACTCCCGGCACTTGAAGGATCGATTTGATTTCGCTGGCAAACAGCAGGCGATTGTGTTCTTTGCGATAGATGAGTGGTTTTTGGCCTAACCGATCACGGGCTAGAATCAAACGCCCGCGGGGTCGATCCCAGAGTGCAAAGGCAAACATGCCTCTGAGTTCGGCCAGAAAGTCCATGCCGCGCTCTTCGTAGAGATGGACAATGGTCTCGGTATCTGAATCGGTGCGGAATTGGTGCCCCTGTTTTTGAAGCTCGCTGCGCAATTCACGGTAGTTATAGATTTCTCCGTTGAAGGTGATCCAAATTGTCTCATCCTCGTTGCACATCGGCTGCTTGCCGCCAGCCAGATCGATAATGCTCAAACGGCGGTGCGCGAGGGCCACACCACCAGAAGCATTTTGCTCATAGTGAAAACCTTCTCCATCTGGTCCACGATGTTCGATGACCTTAGCCATCTGCCGTAACACACTCTCAGATAATGGAACTCCGTCTTGGAGCCAGATGGCACCGGCAATACCACACATGTTCTACGGACCCTTGGTGGAAAATCTGAACGAAGCGTAAGAGGTTGTTCCTATTTTGGCATGCCATTCGGCTCGCGTGAAGAACAGACCGTTTTTTTTCAAACAGATTCCAGTCATGCGCCGGTGCTTCGCTGGTTTTTTACGGATCGAATTGATACAATTTGCCCTCAACTATTTATTTTTTCCGTCCTTTTCCTTCGTTCTTTTGAATGGATTACGCAATGAATCAGCCGGCCCGCTGTATTTTCCTCCACTTTTTTTGCATTCTGGGATCGATTGCCGCCGTTGCAGCCCCACTTCAGGTTTTCGCTGATGAGGCGGACCCGTCGGTTCAGGCCGACGAACAAAAGGAAGATGGATTCCGTCCACTTTTCAACGGAAAGAATCTCGATGGTTGGTACACGTTCTTGCAAAAGCATGGTCGCGATAGTGATCCGGATAAGATCATTACGATTGAGAATGGCCTCATTCATCTTTACAAGCATGCGACTCATGGTGATCACGTCGTGCAGGGTTATATCGGGACCGACCAAGAATACAGTGACTATCACCTGAAAGTGCAATACAAATGGGGAGAGAAAAAGTTCAAGCCACGTTTTGAAATTCTGCGTGATGCGGGCATTTATTACCATCACGTGGGTCGAGATTGGGTCTGGCCCCGGGCGATGCAGTATCAGGTCGAGAAAACCAATATCGGCGATATCGTGACCGTCGGAAACCTGCAGTATGACACGTGGGTGGATCCGAAGACACGAAGTGAGCGGAAGCCGACCTTCATGTTGCGTGAAGATGGAGGCGTGGAACAGATGCATGGCCATCAAGCGGGAATCACACACCTGGCTCATCGAGGTCAGTGGGAGCAACCGGGCTGGAATCAGATTGAGATCGTTTGCCGGGGCGATTGCTCAGAACACTGGTTGAATGGAAAATTAGTTGCAAAATGCAAGAATATTCAGCAACCGGTGGAGGGGGCAGGTAACAAGAAGTGGTTTGCGCCCCTGACAAAGGGTCGCATTCTGCTGGAGATTGAAGCTGCAGAAATCTTCTTCCGCAATGTGGAGATCAAAAATCTTCCACCACCGGCGTGCTGCGACTGAAGCGATTCGCACCGCGGGAGGCTCTCGATCTCACCGGTCGACGATCAGCGTTCAGTTAGGCTCGCGGCAATTCATACCCTTTACGATACTCTCGGCCCAGCAACTGGTTGGCCTCTTCATCCGGAATGGTCATTGCCCGATCCTTGAAGCAGGTGACACTTACCGGATCCCAGTAAAGGCGACGTCCCACGCGATAAGAAATATTGCCCAGATGGATCGCCGTGCAGGTTTTGTTGTGTTTTTCGATCGACGCTGCAGGACTTTCACGAGTAATAATACAGTCCATGAAGTTATTGGCATGCAAGCCATACGATTGCCGAGAACCGGTATGGATTTCATCGTCGATCCGCTTGTCTTTGACTTCGTGCCAGGGTTCCGGTTTACGGAAATCCTTAGGAGCACCGGTCACAAACCAACCATCGTCCCAATTGGTATAGAGCTGTCCGTCAGAACCCGTGAATTCGATGCCTACACCAGTATGTGCGTTGTGGTTGTAGGGCGTCAGCGCTAGAACTGCGGAATAGTTATGTATCAATGGCGGGCGATCCCCCACCGCCGGGAATTCGTAAAGCACTTCCAACGTGTCCGGTGTCGTCCGATCATCGTCGATCAGATATTTTCCGCCGAAGGCAGAAACACTTACCGGGTCCGGTGTATCCATGGTCCACATTACAATGTCCTGCAAGTGAATGTTCCAGTCACCTAAAATCCCCCCCGCATAATCGTAAAACCAACGAAACGATCCATGAAATCGTTTTGGGTTGAATGGTCGCTCCGGAGCCGGACCTAGCCAGCGATCATAATCAACTTCTTTCGGAGCACTCTGGTCTGCCCACTTCCCAAACCCTGTCGGTCCCCAGAATCCCCGATTGAAGGTACGTGTCTTGCTGATCACTCCGAGTTTACCCGAACGCACATAATCGCGAGCTGCCTGCATGTGCGGCGCGCTTCGCGTCTGAGTGCCGACTTGCACGACGCTGTTATGTTTATCCCGGGCTCGCACCATCTCCTGCCCCTCAAGAATATTGTGTGAGCATGGCTTCTCACAGTAGACATCTTTTCCAGCCATACATGCTGCGATCGTGATCGGCGCGTGCCAGTGATCAGGCGTGGCAACAATCACAAAATCGATATCGCCCCGATCGAGGACGCGTTCATACTCGCGATAAATATCGGGCCGCTTCCCTTGATGCTTCTCAATTCGATCTGCAAATTCGGCAGAACGACGGGTATCCACATCACAGACTGCAGCAAATTCACAGCGATCCGATTCCATGAACTGTCCAAGTAGGTGACTGGCAATGCCACCGCAACCGATGACTGCTCCGACCATCTTTTCGTTAACATCCTTCGCCCTTAATGAACCCGTTTGAGTAAGTGTGGCAATTCCTGCCGCACCGGCCGTTTTCAGAAAAAGGCGACGATCCTGCGGTGATTTCTGCTGAGTTGTTTGGTCAACGGTGTCCGACATGATACGACCCTCGATTCACGAAGCGGCGAAAAAATGATTGAAAGTTACGAAACGAAATCTGGCTCGTCTCAAACTTGCCCTGCCGACATTGTAGACGATCGGCTAATTTTTTGCCTCACCCCGAACTGAAGCAATTCAACTGATTTTGAGTGTACTCAGACGTAGTTTGCCGTCCTCGTGCGCGGTGGCGACACGATTTTTCTTCGCATTTACTGCCATATCACGGGCCACGTCCGGCAGTTTGTGCGCATAAAATTCATCTTCCTTGTCCCGATTCCAGAAGATGAGATAGCCGCCACCCTTACCGCCCATCGCCACCGCGAGCGTATCATCACCCATGAAGAAAGATTCCCAGGGAACGGTCTCAATATTATTTTTGGTCTTCTGTTCCTGATGGATCTCGCCTTTGGCAAAGTCAAGGATGACGTTTCCCGGTTGGACGTTGCCGCCAAGATAGTTGGGTGCGGCGCGCAACCCGCTCACGGCGAGGTATTTTCCAGCACGGTCGAAACAAAGTCCGCGAGTGCCACCCAAGTGAAGATTATGATTTTTGTCGATCCGATGAAGACTTGGTGTTTTCATTTCCGTTACTGAATTTCCCGAATCCAGATCCCAGCACTGGATGCGACACGTTAAGTCGCCTGAAACCAATTGCTTGCCATTGGGATGAAAGGCAATGCGGTAAATGTGGTGCTCGTGTCCGTTCATCGTTTGGAGAAGCTTTGCCTCGGCAACATCCCAGATTTTTACTGTTCCATCGTTTCCACCGGTAGCGATCAACTTCTGGTCGGGACTCAGCGTCAGATCCCGTATCCAGCCGTCGTGCGCATTGATTCGCTTGCTGACGCGGGGCATGGCCGGATCCTCCAGCGACCACCAGATCAGTTGACCATCAGTGCCACCGCTGAGCAGCATGGCTCCATCGTCGGTGGGCGCAATCGCCATTACCCATCCATCGTGCCCCTCGATTTCTGTGACGTTCTCTTTTTTGGCGCCTGCTGCCAACGGGATCTGCCAGATATGACGATCCTGTCCCGCTGCAAAAATTTTTGTTTCTGAGGCGTCAAAGCAACAACGCAGTAATGGTTTTCCGACATGATGTTCGGTATTCGCTTGCACCGTTACGGCCGCGCCGCCGGGCTGATCTTCCGTCTTCGATGTCTTTGCAGTATCGCTCATGCTAACAAATCCTCGATCGGCTCATGCACCGGTTCAGCAATCGGTACGTCTTTGCCACCAATGTTAAACGATTGTGTTGAATCAATACCGAGTGCGGAATAGATGGTATGAAACACGTCACCCTGGTTCACTTTCCCGTCCTCAATGTCCATGCCACGGTCATTCGTTTTTCCGTAGACCGCCTCCGATTGAATCCCACAGCCACCGAGCACCATCGACCACGCTTTAGTCCAATGGTCGCGACCCATTTGGTTGTTGATTTTGGGCGTGCGTCCCATTTCAGACATGACCACCACCAGCGTCGACTCGAGCATTCCACGCTGATGCAAGTCATCCATCAGTGTGGCGAAAGTCCGATCGAATTCCCCGAGTGTCTCCAGGTGAATGTTGAAATTCTCAAAGTGAGAATCGTAAGCGCGATGCCGCACTTGAATGCAGGGCAGTCCGGCCTCTAGCAGGCGCCGCGCGAGCAGACAGTGCCTGCCAAAATCGTGGTTCCCATATCGTTGCTGATCCTGCTCGGACTCCTTGGAGAGATCGAATACGTCTTTTTTTCGCGACATCCTTTGTGCCATCTGGTAGCTGGAGGCATAGGCTTCGGTATCCGCCGTCCGTCGACTTCGCGTGAGTCGCCGATCGAGCATGTTGCGAAGTTCTGTTCGCCGCCGCATCTCCTCAGCCGCAATTTCCTCTGGTGGCGTCAGGTTGCGTGGCGGATTCCCGCGAACCAGATTGACCCCCGCATAGCGACTGCCTAAAAATCCGCCGTGCCCCAAGTGGTAGCTTGAAGTTTGAATGACGACATAGGGTGGTAAGTCATTTTCGGTCGGCTCAAGCATGCTTGATGCAGCGGCTCCCAGGTGGGGAAAGTCGGAACCTTCTTTCTGATTTCTACCGGTCTCTAACAGATATTTTGCGGGCGTGTGATCTTTTTCGGTGGTTTGCAGACTACGAATCACCGCCAGATGGTGCATCTGCTGTGAGGTATAGGGCAGCAACTCGCTGATGTGCGTGCCCGGTACGGATGTGGGGATTGCCCGGAAAGGCCCACCTTCAATGGTTCCCGGTTTCGGGTCCCAACTCTCCAATTGGCTTAAGCCACCATCGAGAAAAATGACCAGCAATTGACGATTTCCGCCCGCGAGTTCACCCGCGTTGGCCAGGCCCGATAAGCCGCCTCCGAGGAACATGGAGCCCCCTGCCACACATGTGCTGCGGAGAAAATTCCGACGTGCTACGAAGTGTTCAGATGAACCACAGTGGTATTTTTTTTTCACGGTCAAACCTATCAAAGACAAGAGTCAACTTTGGAAACGAAATTCTGTACAGCTCAACAAGGCCCAAATAAGATCTTGTAATGCTCCGCGGGGATCCTCAGTGCGGGCCACCAGATAGCCACGAACAACTGCCGCCTCTTCGGCATCCGGTTGTCGCGAGAGAATAGTCAGGTAAAGTTTTTCAGCAACCCGTTCCGGATCGAGTTGCTCGGAAGAATCTTCGAGCCACTGCGTTGCCGCTTCGGAAATCCAAGTCTGTAATTTTTTACTGTGACTCAAAAAGAGGGCTTCTTTGGCCGTCGCCTGATAACTTCCGTCCGGCTGACCACGGAAATCATGGACGTTGATGATAAAGTCATACAATGCACCGCCCTCAATCTGATTGTGCAGCGACTTTATTAATTCTTTCTGGGAGACTTCAACCTTTTTCGCCGCCGTTTCTGTTTTGTCAGCCGATTGTACCTTCTCCTCATAAGACTTTAAAAGACTTTGTCTTTTCTGGGCTACGATACCCAGGGCCTCCGAGACACTCCAGGTCAGCTGC
>JAYYJN010000089.1:0-2984 GCA_036146215.1 Planctomycetota bacterium | reverse complement strand
CCTCGACCGGCAGCGTGATCTCGTCTGTGGCGTACCCCTCATAGAGGTGAAACCGCCCCTGCATGACGATCGCCTCGACGCCTCCTAAATATCCACAAACAAATTGCCCCTGGTGTCCAATCGCGGTTGATCGGGCCAGGTAGGGTGTTTCCTCATAAGGGACACAGGTGGCTTGTTCGACCAATTCGGCAAGTCCACCTAACCCGCTGCCAAGGATGATGCCGACGTTTGGAGTGCTGCGATATTGGCTGCCCACATATTTGGCTGCCTCGCGGGCCGAATCGCTCAAGGACGCTGCATGTTCACCCATGCCATGTCTGCCCGTCCGGGTCTTTCCTATGTGTGATTGTAAGACGACTAATCACGGTGCGTTATTGCGAATTACCGATGTGCGCGACGATACCGGCAACCAGGGCACGTAATTTTGGTTCTGCCGCATTGGCGGTTGCGATGATTTCATCAACCACCGCCGGTTGCAGGGCGTCCGGCAGGCACATGTCAGTCACCACAGAAAAACCAACCACCCTCATCCCACAATGGACGGCCGTAATGACCTCGGGAACGACCGACATGCCCACCACATCGGCACCGATAAGTCGCAGGAACCGGTATTCGGCCCGTGTCTCGAGATTGGGGCCGGTGACCGAGACTAACACCCCTTTGTGGGCGACAAAGTCGTTTTTTCGTGCAATTGACAATTCCGTATCGACCATTTCGAGACTATAGGGCTCTGACATATCAGGAAAGCGTGGCCCGAGTCGATCGTCATTAACCCCGATCAGCGGATTGTCAGTCATTAGATTGATATGGTCTTCAATCACCATGATGTCACCGGCCTGATAGTTCGGATTCATTCCGCCCACGGCATTGGAGGCAATCAACCACTTGGCACCCATGGCCCGCATTACCCGCACCGGAAGGGTGATCATTTTGGCTGCGTGGCCCTCATAAAGGTGGATCCGACCCTCCATCGCTACCACTGGTACACCGTCGATTTTTCCGCAGATCAATCTGCCCCGATGACTGGTGGCCGTCGAACTGGGAAAGTGCGGAATCGATTCATAATCAATTTCCGCTTCAATCTCGATGTGCTCCACAAACGGACCGAGTCCTGTGCCCAGAATAATGCCCGCTTTCGGAGTACCGCTCCACTTTTTGGCAATGAACGCCTTTGCTTCTTCAATTTTATCGAATAGATCCAGCATGGTGTGTTCGCTTATGTCTCTTTCTTAGTAACTCGTATTTGATTCAGCGCTAGTCTTATTTCCGTGTTCTTCCTGGACAAGCGATTCGGTGCTGCTGGTGCCGAGGCGTGACGCGCCCATTTCGACAAACGCCCTAGCGTCCGAGAGTGAGCGGATCCCCCCCGAGGCTTTGACGCCACGGGAAAAATGCTTTCGCATCAGGCGGATGTCATCGCGAGTCGCCCCGGTCGATTGCAGTGTGCCGTCGGCAGACTTTACGAAACCAAATACGGTTGAGGTTTTTAAAAAGTCCGCGCCCGCCCGTTCGCTGCAACCGCATAGCTCGATTTTTTGTTTATCGTTTTGTAATAGGCCGGTCTCAAAAATCACCTTCACAATGGCCTGATGTTTGGCGGCCACGGCGACCACCTGCCGAATGTCTTCCTCCACAAACGCGTAATCTTCGGCAAGCGCTCGGCCGATATTGACAACCATATCAAGCTCTACCGCGCCGTCCTGGCAGGCTTGCTCGGCTTCGGCGGCCTTGGCCGCTGTGCTGGTGCCGCCATGGGGAAAACCGATCACAGTGGAGACTTTGACGCTGCTATCGGCCAGAAGCTCGGCGGCGCGTGCGACCATGCTCGGTTTGACGCAGATGCTTGCGACGCCAAATCGATCGCAAAGCTTACAAGCGGCTTCAAGATCTTCGTGTGTCTGCGTGGGATGCAAGACCGCATGGTCGATGTATTGAGCAATCGAATCAGACATGGCCCAATTTTATCGTCGGATCAATCCGAGTGTCAGGTCCGTCGCTCGGCTCATAAAGACAGAAAGCGAAATTTAATCCCGATATTCAACTTCCCCACCATCGCGCGTAAACCGATTGACAAAGACATCAATCGGCATTTCCTCAGATTCAAACTTCACTGCTCCATCACCATAGAGAATCATCGCACCGTCCGGATGAAAACTATAAACTTCACCGATGTTGGTGTGATTAATCAATTTATCTCGATTGAAGGTCTGACCTTGAATTCCCGGATTTAATTTCATGGAAGCCTCCCAGTTACTCCATTGGGTATAGCTGTCATAAGCACTCCCGTACGGCTTCCCGTCAAGGTAACGATAGGGCTTTCCGGCCGATTCAAAAAGCATGAAGGTGTTGCCCAAACCGTCTCTGTAGGCCGAGGTACGCAATTCCTTATTCAACTGCAATCCACCTTTTTCAAAGGCTGCCTTGGGTCCGTCGTATCCGTGAATATTGGTGTAGCGGCTATAAAGACCATCATCAATTGAATAAGCCGAACAGTAATCGGTCGCGGCATGCGGGTACCTATATGTTCTTGTACCCTGAGATACATCATTGTCTCTTACAGGCGCGCTTGAACAGAGGAACTGGAAGGCATCCTGTCCCGCGATACGTTCGTTCGTGACTTTGTAACGACTACTTTTTGCACCCATCCGTGCCATGAATATTGCCAGCTGCTCAGCCGAAAGTTCATCATTTCGCCTTGTTTCATCATTCCAATTAAGCTCCATATCAAAAATGTCAGAAATGTAATCCAGTTCGAGATAGGGAAGAATGTAAGCCAGCACGTTGTAGCGTGGTTCATCTTTAAACTCACCACTTCTTGCTCCGGTAGCGGCTGCCGGAAATGCGCCCTTACGACTCTCGTACTGTTGAAGCCCTAGACCCAGTTGTCGCAATTGATTTGAGCACACCGACTGACGTGCCCCTTCGCGAATGGAATTGAATGCAGGAAGCAAAAGGCTCAGCAGAATCCCCAGCACCACAATAAC
>JAYYJN010000088.1:0-8102 GCA_036146215.1 Planctomycetota bacterium | reverse complement strand
GGAAACCTTTGGAAGAGCTAAAAAAAGAAGGCGAAAGCGGGCAGAAGAAAATCAATGAATACACACGATATGCCACGGTGATTCTTTGCTTACTGCAGAGTTACTTTTATTTGCGTTGGCTGATCAGCGCTTCAGCCAGTGCCACAAATCCCGCACAGCGACTGATAAACGAAGCGGTTTGGGAGTCGATGCAATCAGGCTTCATCGCTAGTTTTGGCTGGCAGATGGCAGCTGTGCTCACGATGACCGCAGGCACTGTTTTTCTGATGTGGCTTGGTGAACAAATCGATGAATTCGGGATCGGCAACGGGATCAGCCTGCTGATCATGGCGGGAATTCTCGCCCGCATGCCGGGTGCCGGTTACCAACTCATTAAATCGGCAGAATTTCAGCTGGGTGGAGCACCGGGAAAACTGGGTATCGAGCATCTAATTGTATTGGCCGTGATCTTCGTGGCCGTGATCTTTGGCGTGGTGTATATCACACAGGGTCAACGGCGGATACCGACTCAAAGCGCAAAGCATGTGCGAGGTCGTCGCGTATATGGTGGTAATCGCCAGTATTTACCTCTTCGAGTGAATCAAGCGGGAGTGATGCCGATCATTTTTGCGAGTAGCTTATTGATGATACCGATGATTCTTTTTAGCCAACTCGCAACGCGAGTCCCCAACAATGGCATTCTGGGTGAACTTAAGGCAATGTTTGAGCGGGGAGATTCATTCACCTATAACCTGCTTTACGTGGTCATGATATATTTCTTCTGCTACTTTTGGACGGCTATTACGTTTAACCCGAAAGACATGGCTGAGAATCTGAAGAATTTTGGCACCTTTATTCCCGGTTATCGTCCGGGTAAACGCACCGCCGACTACCTGGAGAAGGTAATGGTCCGGATCACGTATGTGGGTGCAGGGTTCCTGGCGGTGGTTGCAATTATTCCGACGATTATTGCATCCTCCATGGGAGTTCCCTTTATGGTAGCAAGTTTTTACGGAGGGACCGGATTGCTGATTGCGGTGAGTGTCGCCTTCGATTTGGTGCAAAAAATTGATAGTCACCTCGTAATGCGAAATTACAAAGGTCTCCTCGAAAGATCTTAGCCACAGCGTATGCCATGCGTTTAGTACTGGTCGGACCGCCGGGAGCAGGGAAAGGGACGCAATCAGAGTGGATTGCGGATCGTCTCTCTATCCCCCACCTTTCAACTGGGGAGATGCTCCGCATTGCGGTAACAGAGGGAACAGAACTGGGCAAATTGGTCGGAGAGCGACTGTCACGGGGTGAGCTTGTTCCAGATAAGTTGGTAGTTGATCTGGTCGATGAACGATTGAACCAAGCGGATTGTGCGAGAGGATTTTTATTAGATGGTTTTCCCCGCACCGTCGAGCAGGCCAAAATGCTTCACTCAATTCTTGAGCAGCGCAACACCCGACTAGACCTGGTCCTTGAGATTACCGTAGATGCGAAGGTTTTGACGAAGCGATTGCTTCGTCGTGGTCGAATAGATGACACCGTCGAGACGATCGAAAATCGTTTTTGGGTCTATCAGACTGAAACGATGCCTCTTTTGGAATTTTATCGAGAGCAAAAGATTCTTCATACGACTGACGGTGACGGGAAACGCGAGGAAATTGCAAATCGAATTCAAGCTATCATCGCTGAAATTTCATCCTCAAGCACTGACTGATTTCTAGGGTTTTACAGTTTGCCTCCTCATGAGAGGTTCCTCAGAGAATACGGATGAGCAGCATGTCGACGACATTGAATTTAAAATCGCCCCGGGAAATCAAACGGATGCGTCCGGCAGGCCTTGCAGTTTGGCAGGGGCTTCAGATTGCCCGAGAACTGGCCGTTGCAGGCAACACCACAGGTCAGATCGATACGGCGGTCAAACAATATTATAAGACGATTGGGGGAGAACCACTCTTCTTGAACTACCCAAACAGCACGCCTGGAAAACCGGTCTTTCCGGGCGTCACTTGTACGTCAGTCAATGAGCAGGTGGTTCACGGAATTCCCGGTGACTACGTATTGCAAGAGGGAGATATCATCAGCGTTGATACCGGTTGTCGAATTGATAACTGGTGCGGTGATTCTGCAGTCACACTGCCGATCGGTGAGATTGACTCGGGGGTCGAAAAGTTACTTGAGGTCACAGCTAACACTTTGCAGATGGCTATCGACCTGATTCCCCAGAAAGAGATGTGGAGTGAAGTTTCGGCGGAGATGGAAACCTATGTACTCGACCACGGATTTACGGCCGTCGAAAATTTTGTCGGACACGGAATTGGTGAAAACATGCATGAACCGCCGCAGGTCCCAAATTACAAAAGCAAAACGTTGCGTCCCAAGGATGATTTCCGCCTGGAACCAGGTATCGTCATCGCGGTTGAACCGATGGTCAACCTCGGTACTAAACGGGTCGTCGCGGAGCCCGACCACTGGACCATGTCGACTGTCGATGGAAAACCGAGCGCTCATTTTGAACATACCCTGGCGATTACTGAAGACGGTGTGCGGGTATTGACGGAACCGCCAAGCGATCCAAATGAGCTAGAGACTCTTCTTCCCGTTAAAGAGAGATAAACGCGTGGTAACAGCCTTCATTCGGAGCCTTTTTCTCAGGAGTTTGTAATGTCTCAAGATGCTTCCGGTCAAATTTCTACCGTGATGCAGGAAGAACGTCTCTTTCCGCCAGCAGCAGCATTCGCGAAAGCCGCGCACATCGGCTCGCTTGAACAATATGAAACGCTTTGGAAACAAGCTGCTGAAGACAGTGAGGGATTTTGGGCAAAACTGGCAAAGGAAGAACTGCACTGGTTCAAACCTTTCACAAAGACTCTCGATTGGAAAGCACCGCTGGCCCAATGGTTCGTCGATGGCAAAACAAACGTTTCGTTCAATTGTCTTGATGTCCATTTAGCAACCGAGAGACGGGATAAAACGGCGATACTCTGGGAGGGAGAACCGGGTGACAAGCGATCGCTGAGCTATGCGGAGCTTCACGAGCAGGTATGCAAGTTCGCGAACGTTCTTCGCGAAAAAGGAATTCAACCGGGAGATGTGGTCTCTATCTATATGCCGATGGTTCCCGAGCTTGCAATCGCGATGCTTGCTTGTGCCCGCGTGGGAGCGGTGCACTCGGTGATTTTCGGTGGCTTTTCCAGCGAGGCGATCGCCGATCGAAACAACGATGCCTCGGCAAAAATGCAGATTACCGCCGATGGTGGCTGGCGGCGAGGCAAAGAATTACCGCTCAAGGCCACGGTCGATGAGGCGCTCAAAAAATCACCCAGCGTTGAAACTTGCATTGTGCTCCGTCGCACCGAGAGCGCAGTTGAGATGACAGAGGGCCGTGACTTCTGGTGGGATGATCTGATGCAAAACGTGACCGCAGATTGTCCTGCGGAGGAACTCGATAGCGAACACCCGCTATTTATTCTCTACACCAGCGGTTCGACCGGAAAACCCAAGGGCATTAAGCACACCACCGCCGGATATAACCTCTACACCAAAATGACCGCGCGATGGGTATTCGACCTCCGGGAAGATGACGTTTACTGGTGCACTGCTGATTGTGGCTGGATTACAGGACACAGTTATATTGTTTACGGACCGCTCGCCAACGGTGCCACAGTTGTGATGTATGAAGGCGCGCCGAACTGGCCCGATGAAGGTCGCTTTTGGGAAATTGTCGAGCGTTATGGCGTGACCATTTTCTACACGGCTCCGACGGCAATCCGTGCGTTCATCAAATGGGGTGATGATTTTGTCAACCGCGCTGATCTTTCGAGCCTTCGCTTACTGGGTACCGTTGGGGAGGGAATCAATCCCGAGGCGTGGATGTGGTATCACCGTGTGGTCGGTGGTGAGCGGTGTCCGATTGTGGATACATGGTGGCAAACGGAAACTGGAGGGATCATGATGAGCCCTCTGCCAGGCGCAATTCCGACCAAACCGGGAAGCTGCACAAAACCATTGCCGGGAATCATCCCTGAAATCGTTGACGAAGCAGGCGAGTCCGTCGAGCCTGGTCAGGGTGGATGGCTTGTAATCACCCGCCCCTGGCCGGGAATGCTGCGTGGTATCTGGGGCGATCCGAAGCGATACGAAGAGCAATATTGGAGCAGCGTTCCAGGCAAATACCTCTGCGGTGATAATGCTCGTTGCGATGCGGATGGCTATTATTGGATCATGGGACGCATTGACGATGTGCTGAATGTCTCGGGACATCGGCTCAGTACGATTGAAATTGAAAGTGCCCTCGTAAGCCATCCGGATGTGGCCGAGGCCGCTGCCGTGGGGCGGCCCGACGAGCTCAAGGGCGAAGCGATTGCCGTCTTCGTGACACTCGCTAATGCGGAACCGGACGATGCAGCCCGGAATGCCTTAAAGCAACACGTCCGCAAAGAGATCGGTGCGTTGGCTCAACCCGATGATATTCATTTCACCGGCGCCTTGCCGAAGACGCGCAGCGGAAAAATTATGCGGCGACTATTACGCGATATTGCCAGCGGTAAAGAAACAGTCGGTGACACTTCGACCTTAGAAGATTACAGCGTGCTCGCCAAATTGCGCCAGGACGAAGAATCTTAATCTCTTCAGTCCGATGATAGCTGAAGCAACACTTGCGCTGCTTCATGGCAGATCCGGTCAGCCTGCTTTTGGTCCGTCGCTTCGGCCATGATCCGGATAATCGGTTCGGTGTTGCTGGCCCGCAAAAGCAACCAGCGATCGGGCCAATCCAGCCGCAGGCCGTCCGGTTCAGTTGCGGTCGCGTCGCCAAAGTGTTTGCGGACCGCATCTTGACCCTCTCCGAGTCGATCTACCGGGAAAGTCAATTTTCGTTTGGACATCTGATAACGTGGCATTTCACCTGCAAGATCCGCAACCGACATCTGCCGGGTGACCATCGCCTCAAGCAAGTAGGCCATTGCAATAAAACTGTCTCGCACCAGCCCGACTTTCGGGTCAATCACACCTCCATTCCCCTCTCCGCCGATCACCGCACCGATTCGGAGCATCTCATCCACCACGTTGGCCTCTCCGACTGCCGATCGACTAAACGCAACCCCGTGACGCTGTGCCAAATCTTCAGACATTCGACTGGTCGAACAGTTGGTTACCACCGCTCCCTGCTGTTTGTTAAGTAGATGTTCAACGCAGAGTGCAAGCGTGTACTCTTCTCCCAGATAGCGCCCTCGCGAATCAATAACTGCCAGACGATCTGCATCGGGGTCTTGGCAGAACGCGACATCGATGTCTTTTCCAGATAACTCTGCTGAGAGCTCGCCCAAATTTTCTGCTGTGGGCTCGGGATCATGTGCAAATAAACCATCGGCGGTTCCACCGCGCAGAATGACCTCGCAACCGAGCATTTCCAAAAGATGCCTTCCCAGAACCGATCCGCTGCCGTGGTTCGCGTCCAGGAGCACGCGGACACGTCCGCTGCGGATTTTATTTACGTTCACCCTCGACGCGATTTTTTCCCAGTGGGCTGTGATCGTATCTCCGTACTCGGTTAGAACTCCCGCGCGGATAGATCGGGACGGTTCGTCAGACGATTCTTGGAATGTTTTCCGCACCTTTTCGCCGACAAAGGCAGGCACGACACGCCCATCATCACCGAAAAGCTTCATGCCGTTGTAGGGTGCCGGATTATGACTGGCGGTCAGTTGAATTCCACCGGCAGCTTGACGCTCCCGAACCAGAACACCGGTGGTGGGTGTCGCCGTAACACCCGCATCCAGCACGTCGCGTCCCATCGAAGTGAGTCCTGCTTGGATGGACGCACTAAGAGGAGGCCCGTTGGCTCGCCCGTCACGCGTCAGGACGAGAGGACCGGGGGCAAGGTGCTGTGAAAAAGCGCTCGCATAGGCGGCTGCAATTTCACCGGTTAGTGATTCGCCTACAATTCCCCGAAGCCCGGAAACGCTGATAATTAATTCGGACACGTCGCGACCCCAACTCCAAAAAGGCACCGTGAAATCTTGAGCAGTATACGTACTGACAGGGGATAGTACCAAGGCCCGCGACCCTTTCCTGACCCGCCAAAGTCCGGCACAATACGGAATCACTTTCCCGTGCCAAATGGAGCCTCTTATGGAATCAGAAGCCCCCCTTGAACAACTAGAGGCCGCTGAGCGTGCCGAAAAATTATCCCGGGCGGCGGTCGCTAATATCCGTTCCTGGCTGACCGATGCCAAATATGCTGAATTTGCGGGCGATGTTGCGCGGCATTTAAAGGAAGAAAAATTTGCCGAGTTGAACAAAGCCTTCTGGAAAGTTCTCGAATTCGGCACCGGGGGAAGACGCGGGGAGATGTATCCAATCGGCACAGCAGTGATCAATCGACGAACCATGGGGGAGAGCGCGGCCGGTCTGGCGGCGTATGTCAAAGCCAACATCGATTCGGAATCCGAACCTTCATGTGCCATCGGCTACGACACCCGCCATCATTCGCCAGAATTTGCTCGACTGTGCGCAGAAATAATGGTAGCCGCCGGATTCACTGTTTATTTCCTGGAGGGGTTTCACAGCACGCCTTGTCTCTCTTTCACGGTTCGGTACAAGCAGTGCGCATGCGGAATCATGATCACCGCCAGCCATAATCCGCCGAGCGACAACGGCTTTAAGGCATATTGGAGTAATGGGGGACAGCTTGTGCCACCACATGACGCAGGGGTGATCGACCAAGTCATGGCGGTCGAGACGATTGGGCAGGTTGATTTTGAAACTGCGGTCCAGCAGGGCAAGATCATTCTTTGCCAAGAAGAAATTGACGCAGCTTATGTTGCTGCCGTTAACGAACAAGCTTTTACCGGACCACGGGATGTAAAAATTATTTACTCCCCGCTTCATGGCGTAGGCAGTTCTGCGGTCCTACCAGTTCTGGCCGGCGACGGTTTTTCGGATGTGGAAGAATTCGGGCCACAAGCAACTCCGGATGGAGACTTTCCAAATGTACCGGACCACGTTTCCAATCCTGAAAATGCGGCCGTCTTTGATTCAATGATCGAACACGGGCGCAAAGTCGGTGCCGACATCGCCCTCGCGACCGATCCAGATTGCGATCGGATCGGACTTGCCACTCCCGTTACCCTCGACCCGAGCGGGCCGTGGGAAACGTTTACAGGTAATCAACTCGTGGCGCTGCTTGGCGACTTCGTATTGGGGCGGCGGCAAGCAGCGGGACAACTCTCCGCAAATAATTTTGTAGTCAGCACCCTGGTGACGACTCGATTGATTGAGCGGATCACACATGCGTACGGCGCAAAATTCTATGGCAACCTACTCGTCGGATTTAAGTGGATTGCTGACACGATCGATCAACACGATCCGAGGTTGTTTGCCTTTGGCGCAGAAGAGTCTCATGGTTATCTCGTCGGACAATATGCACGCGACAAAGATGGCCCGGTTGCGGCCATGCTGGCTGCCGAGATGGTGGCAGAGACCAAAGCCGCCGGAATGACACTGCGTCAACGCCTCGAAGGCCTCTTTGCTAAATATGGCTACCACGCGGAAAAAACGATCTCGGTCTACAAACGGGGAGAGTCAGGCATGGAGGAGATGCTGGCGGTGATGGATCGTCTTCGCGTCCGTCCGCCGGAAGTCTTAGCCGACATGCGGGTCATCGGAATACGCGACTACCTCAAGCAGACAGCAACCGATAGTTCGGGAAACTGCAAACCGTTAGAAGGACCGGTGGGAAATTTGCTGATCCTTGATTTTCAAGCAGATGGAAATTATGTCGCTGTGCGTCCCTCAGGCACGGAACCG
Source organism: Planctomycetota bacterium (assembly GCA_036146215.1). Taxonomy (GTDB): domain Bacteria; phylum Planctomycetota; class Planctomycetia; order Pirellulales; family UBA7805; genus UBA7805. The sequence continues at coordinate 323 of JAYYJN010000088.1, read as the reverse complement.
AAAATCAAGTTTTACCTGTTTGTTCACCATCCTCCTGAGGATGGGGCCGATATTGCGAGCGTTCGGAAAAGTCTAGAGCAACGAATGAGTGACTTGGCCGATGATCTGATCAGCTATGCTGAAAAGTAAAACAGGCATGCGATAAGAGATGCTTCAGGCTTCACGTCACGGTAACGATGCTGTCGTTTTCACCTGTTTGACAGCGCGTCGACGAGCTGCAACTCGTTTGACGATTTCATCCACCACCACTCCGATCAAAATCACAATGCCGATGACCGCCGGTTCGAGCTGATCATCGATTCCGAGCATAGTGATCGAATTCA
>JAYYJN010000087.1:0-12572 GCA_036146215.1 Planctomycetota bacterium | reverse complement strand
GAACTTTTTCATCACAAAAATACGATCCTCTCTAATTTGATCCGGATCGCATATAGGATTTTTTAATTCTTCGATCGCCTGGTCACGCGTCATCTGGTCGGAAAATATTAGGTCTGAGAGATGAGCCTTTCGCTTATCAATCCCGAACTTCGTTGGCAGGATATAGCTTTGATAAAAGCGTGTGAAAATAGATTCGTAATGCTTGCCGCCATAATCCCGCCAACCAAGCTCTTCGATGATCTGTTGCTTCACCTTCGCCTTATCGTACGGCACAAAATTGAGAATCGACCATGCACGAATTCCTCTCCACTGTTGGTAATACCGTTTCACTTTCCAATTCATCAACGGATAAGTCTTCAGAGGAAGTTGACCAAACGCACGGTGGATATCCTTGATGTGGACATGATCTGTTTTGTGCCATATCCAGTGGGGCGGCAAGGTCGTTTCGGTCACGACATTTGTGCCGCTCAGAATGTGGCGCACATTATGTTTTCCGGCCTGGCGGAAGAGGGTAGCGAAGATTGCGTGATCCGACACGACTTCGATATCGACAACAGATGCCCGCAAAAAGGCCATCTGGATATCCCGAAACTCATCCCAGTCGATGACGTACGTAAAGAGGTCGATGCCCAGGGTTGTGACGACGTTTTCAATGTTTTTTACTGCGAGTTCCGAGTTCCAACCGTTGTCAAGATGAACGCCCAGAACACGGAGGCCAAGTTTTTTCGCCAGAAGTGCCACATAGGTACTGTCGACACCACCGCTCAAACCGACCACAACGTCGTAATCTTTGCCCTTTCCATCTTTCTTAATCTTGTCAATTTTCTGTACCAGGAGGGCATCACGTTGCGCCGCATCGGGTAAATACTTTTGGGCTGCTTCAAGATATTGATAGTAGTAGTTACAGACTCCGTCGGCATCAAATGACATATGGGGGTCATCAATCGTATCCAACACGCACTTGGCGCATTGGCGGTAGGAAGTGTTGCTTTGCGGTAGAGTGGTTTGGGTGATCATGCTGCTTTTAGATGCGGTGATGAATTAAATGCTTTGGTATATGCAACCGTCAGGTCGCTCACAAGTCGATCTTGTCCAAACCGATCCATCGTATCACGATGGATTGCGTTGTGATCGTAAAGCGTATGTGAGCCAAACATCTGCTCCAGTGCTTTTGCAAGCTCGGGAATATTTTTTGGTGGAACAAGGATACCGTTATCTCGATTGACGATGCTGGAGGGCCCCCCACAGTCAGTAGCGATGACCGGCTTTCCGCGAGCCAAAGATTCAATCAACACTACGCCGAATGTTTCATAATGACTCGGCAAGACAAGGCAATCAGAGGAGTCGATCGCGTTACGTACTGCTTCGCGCCCGAGTCGTCCCACCATTTGGATCTGGTCACTCAGTCCCAGGCGGTCAATTTGCTGTTGGAGCGATCCTTGCATTGGGCCCGACCCCGCAATGATCAGTCGGGCATTCTTTCCGCGTAATGATGCGTGGAAAGCCTCAATTAATTCGTTGTGTGCTTTGAGCGGAATCAAATCACCAATGCTCAGAAACGTCATCTTCGTCGATGCTTTTTTTTGCTCGATATCGCATTTGGTGAATTTTGGATCGACCACGTTGGGCATCCAGTGAAATGAGGTGGTGTCGACGCCTACGTGTGATTTGAGATCATTTGCCAAGCGGGGGCTGACCACGCCAATCACAGATGCCCGCTCGAACGCCCTACGCAGGTGCGGCACCAGGGAAGATGGAATTAGTCCTCGATGAAAATAAGAACTGTGCTCTGTAAGCACAAAGGGGATATTGTCTTGCTTTGAAATTCGTGAAGCCAAAATCCCCGCAGGATTACTGTTGTGCGCGTGAATTAAATCCGGTTTTCCGTAGGCGTCGACATAGGCGAGGTAGGCTTTTATCCCCGCACGTACCCATTCTTTATAATCGGTCGATTGATTAGGCGGTCGGCGATAAAATCCGGAAATTCGAAGCGTTGGAATTCCATAGACGACCTCCTTAGAGATGAATTTTTCAAGGCGCAACAATTTTTGGTAGAGCAGGCGGGGAAGATCTGATAGTCGATAATCTGCCAGCTGTTCTCTGGCTGCTCTGCCAAAGGTGCGGAACATAATTTCTTTAATGATCATCGGCAACGAATATTGCTGCTTGATAGAAATCACGCCCATTCTATAACCGGCAGCTTTCAGGGCCAGGCATTGATGGAGCTGAAAAATGCCCGCCTGATGTGATTCAGGTGGCTGAAATTCCTCTGAGGGAATCACCAGGATGTGGTATTTCTGTGTATCGATCATCGATGCAGTCTAATGCTAGCAGACCAGAATTTATTTGCGTTTACAAACCAATACTTCCGTTGAGGGCGTATATGAGGAGCAGTGAAGTGCGAATAATTCAAGCGGATAAAGTGCTGCACCTAGTGGGGCCCCATACTGTGGAAAGCGATTCAAAAAGCGATAAAGTGCCGAGAAAAATTTTCGGTGAATTAAGCTTTTGCTTTTTGACGGATCGTTTGTAAGGATGAACATTGGAAAGCTTTTGACAATCCTCAGCCCACTACCCTCAAGCGTTGCGATAATCTCAGTCTTCGTTCGCCCTACCTGGTGTTTGTAGCGAAATCGTTTTTCGACGAGATTATCTGAATAGATAAAAACGCCATTTGGCTTTAAGCAATCGGCGATGTTCTGGATTGCGGAATGAAAACGCATGTCATCAGTAATGTGGAATAGCACATCGAGACAAGAAATCGCATCAAAAGACGATGACGCGAGTGGAATATCTTCATCCCCGATGTCAATTTGTGAAAATCGCGCCGACGGGAATTGTGATGCTAATTTCTCGACAGCAACTTGTGTGATGTCACATCCGTGGACGGATAATGCTCCAGTATTGATCCATTCACGCACGTAAAATCCCACCCCCGAACCGATATCGAGTACCTGGGCGTTTTCGACATCTAGTTGGGTGCTTCGTAGCGATCGTCGAAATACATGGCTGCGCACCTTGTAAAGAAAGCGATTGTAGCTTTCAGGGAGTCCAATATCTCCTACACCCTGAAGATTAAAATTGTGAGTCAGGCGTTCTTCCCAATACGCTTGAGGATCAAATGCGGTTGCCATGGTTTCTCTCAGTAAAATTAGGGTAATTAAAAATGAAACGAGGGTCGTTTCTTCTTAAGACGGCGAACTCCCGGGGTCGTATCGCAGGCTGCCTTCAGTAAATCCTGCACGCCACATTTGGTGCTTTTCACGAACTGAATCGCTTTGAAGGGAGACAGTCGACGCAAGCCAACATAAATCGCAAAAAGTGCGGCTCTATACTGAAGTTCGCGTCGCGCGTCGGTCTGTTGAGATTGATCGAGTGGGCATGTATCTTGCTCAAGTGCGCGCATCGCCACGCCATGACGAAGCGTTGCATAGGAGATATCGTCACATGCCGACTGCTGGCCCGGATGGTGCCGATCCCAGTGAATGAAACCGGGAAGCAAGAGAATGGGGCTGTGGCTCGCGATCTTCAGCCACATTTCAAGGTCACCGATCAGTCGTTTGCCACTGAATGCTCCTAGTTTATCGAAGGTATCCCGACGAATAACGACCGATCCTGGCGCGTTTCCGAATAGGCTTGAGCCGAGATAATGTTTTTCAAACGACTCTCTCGGTTGCAGCAATTCCGGCAGCGGCTTTTCCTGCGAATGAATTTTGGTTAATCCCAGTCCGGCAGTCGGGTACTGGTCCATATACCGGACGCAGATTTCAAGCGCATGGGGATAAAGGATGTCATCCGAATCGATATATTTCAGGTAGCGTCCCCTGGCATAAGAAGCAGCGCGGTTACGATTCGGGTAGTCACCTAGATTATTGTCGTTGCGGTAAACTTGTATGCGTTCATCTTGCTCCGCATAAGATTGTGCAATTTCGAAAGAATCATCAGTCGAACAGTCATCGACGATAATATACTCAAAGCTCTTGAAAGATTGTGCCAAAACACTTTCAATCGTTTGGGCGATGAACGGCGCACGATTGTAGCAGGTAGTTAAAACGCTGATTTCTGGAATCTGGGTTGAACTGATCATGCCTAAATCTTGTTGATTGAAGGATCGTAAAATCGGATTTTGTTTCGGTTTGCGGATTGGTGGTAAGTCACTACGCCGCAATTTTAAAGGTCTTTCCTGTGCACTCTCGATGTAACCTTTCTAAGGCAACGTCACCTTTCTGCAGGGCAGAACAAAAGTCTTGTAGTGCGCGTCGCATCGCATGTCGATTAGAAATTGAAAAATGAAACCAGCGCAATTTCTCTTTCATTGACAGTTGATGATTCAATAAGAGTGTTTTTGCGCAAGAGAAAAAGTAACGCTTGGTTAAATCCGCAGACTGAGGTTGCAGTTGGAACAAACGATGACGCAAGAAGTACATTGTGATTGATCGTTTGTATGTGATTTCTGCATCTTCGAGGTGATAGTGGTACACCCGGCAGTTCGAATCGTAGATCAGAGCATAGCCTGCCTGCAGTGCACCGATCGCCCAGATCGGGTCCTCGCCGTAGGTTACTTCACGAAATGGTATCCGGTCGCGCAGTACCTTCGTTCTATACATTGCAATCACATTATCCCACGATGCCGCTTGAAGCTTCTGGCGAGGTGGCAACACCTTGAAGCTGTTTGCGTTCGCGTATGCAAACCTTTTTGGCGTTGGTGTTGAGCAGGGGCGATACCACTGAGTGGGGTCTTTGTCATGATCGTGTGGAACGACCTGTAGTCCGCATACTCCGGCAACCGATTTGTCGTTGAAGTGTCTTTGCATGTTGGCGACTACATGCTCATCGTAAGCACGGCCGTCTCCAACGGTCATTAAGGTCAGGTCACCGGTCACCGATTGCATGGCGACATTTCTCGTTGTGCCATGGTTGAATTCCGCAGCAGGAATCCGGATCAATTTGACTTGGGAGTATTCGTTACAGATTTCAATAGTCCCATCATTTGAACCTGAATCGATCACCACAATTTCTTGGATTGAGGCCGTTTGATTGATCCAACTGTCGAGGCATGCACGAATACCCCGGGCTTCGTTTTTGACGGGAATCACAATCGATACACTCAAGTTCATGGTAAAATCCGTTTGCCATTAATCTTGAAGGTTGTTAAAGGCTACGCCGCTTTACCGATCCCGGTATCACGGTGAAACTCACGCAGCGCGGTATTTAGCTCGTCAGAAGTGCCAATGTCGATATAGCGCCCCCCATTGCATGGAAAACCTTTCACGTTCATATCTCTTGCCAGCGCCTCATCAAAGACATCCCCCAAAACGGTTTCCTTTTGCCCGCGGTCGCGACTTCTAAGAAATGCGTCAATGAGTGCCGTAAAGGCTGGAGACCAGCAACAGGTTCCCCACATATGAGTGAGGTCGCTCTCTTGTGGCTTGTCGATCGTGCTGAGGACATTGCAGTCGTCATCGATCTGAACCATGCCGAATTTGTGTGGCCGATCGGTGGGAAACAACCCTAGCGAAAGGTCAGCTTCGGCGTCGCGATGTTGCTCGAGCAAGTGTTTCAGTGCGTTGGTGGGCCTGATGATCGTATCCGGCATACCAAAAACGACGGTTGCATCCCCGATCCAGGGCTTTGCTAGGTTGATTGCCGACGGCATACCATCGAGACGCTCTTGGAACACATAGCCGATGTGGCCAACGGATCGCGATCCCTCTCCATAATATTCAACCACGTCCTGTTTGCCTTCACCCACGATGATCAGGATGCGATTGACTCCAGCCTCCACCATGTTCTCAATGATGTATTGACTGACCACTTTGGGTCGCTGTTCGATCGTTCCTTGAACTGCGTGGGGTTGGAAGCCGATCGGAAATAACTCTTTGGCGCACGGGAAGGGAGCCAGTCGCGTCCCTTTGCCAGCGGCCGGGACAATTCCAACGAGTTGATTTTCTGCCATTGAAATGTTTCCTTCTAAAGAAGCGCACACAACGCCGGTATATCGATGATTTGTTTATGGTTATTGTTGTGGACCAGCGGCTACTGTTGAAATCCCAAGCCACTGGGAGACGGTTTCGGCAATGGATGAAAATGAATCGAGTGTTCCTAAGTTGTTTGCTTCCGCGAGGGGGCGATAGACGAGTAGCGGCACGTATTCACGCGTATGATCGGTTCCGGGAACCGTTGGGTCGCAACCGTGATCGCCGGTAATGATTAAGATATCATCTTCACAAAGCCCGCTAAGAAAATCGGGGATGGCCCGGTCAATTTCTTCGAGAGCTTTGCCATATCCGACTGCGTCGTTGCGATGACCGTAAAGTGCATCGGTATCAACTAAATTCGTGAAAATAAGATCGAATTCTGTCTTGTCATTATCGATCCCCGGTTGCCGAAGGGGCTCAAGGTCCAACGTTTGATCAATTGCCTTCTTCGTCAGTTCGATTCCCTCTGCATTGCCGTGGGTATGAATCGCATGGGTGATTCCGGAACCGACAAAAATGTCGACGATTTTTCCAATGGCAATGACGCGCCCGCCGGCGTCCGCTATATGATTGAGCAGGGTGGGGCGGTGCGGTACCACGGCAAGGTCCCTACGGTCACCCGATAAACGCTCCAGTCCGCGCTCGGTCCGTTTATAGGGTCGAGCGATTACTCGACTCACGTTGTAGCTCTCGTCTAAAATTTTACGTGCGGATTCGCACCAGGCATAAAGCGTTTCGAGGGGGACCACCGCGGTGTTACAGGCAATTTGAAAAACGCTGTCTGCGCTGGTGTAGACGATGGGATACCCTGTCTCACAGTGTTCAGCGTCAAACTGTTCAATAATCGCCGTGCCCGAAGCCGGAGTGTTGCCGAGGATGCCTTCACACCCGGCCCGGTTCATAAAATCATTGAGTAACTCTTGGGGAAAGCCATCTGGATAGACATCGAATGGGGTCTCGAGAGCGAGCCCTACGATTTCCCAGTGACCGGTGGTCGTATCTTTTCCTCGCGAGACTTCCATCATTCGTCCAAAACTAGCCGAAGGAGAGTTCGATTGCTCAGCGCCTTGGAAGGGAAGGATGTTGGCCAAGCCCATGAGACTTAAGTGAGGAAGTTTTAGGCCGGCGTTTGCGGTCGCCACGTTCGCAAGCGTGTTGGCGCCAGGGGGATCGCCATACTGGTCAGCGTCAGGAAGGGCCCCGATCCCCAGTGCATCGATCACGACAATGATTGCTCGTCTCATGTATTAAGCTCCCGCCATCGCAATAGATGTCATCTGGTTTTCTTGCCGCGACGTTGCTTGAATTAAAGGTTCGCAGCAGTCCACCTGCCCGAGGCGAGTGTCGATATGAAATACGCGAAGTTGCTTTTGAAGCCAGGTTCGGAGGGGACCCCATCGCCAGGCACCTGTACGGCATGCAAGTAAAAATCGACGAAGAATCCTGCATTCTCTTTGATTGAGAATTTCAGATGAAGCACTGAATTTCAGCAAATCGTTTGCCAGATCGTGTTGGCCGCTCCGGGTTGCACCGACGATCGTTTCGGCCGCAAGGAATCGCGCCTCTCGAACAAAGTTGCCCTTATGGCATTCAAGCATCAAGTTTACGGTGTCTCGAATGACTCGGCATCGACTTTCGAGTTTAACTCGCTGGAAAAAATCGGCTCCGCTTAGGCTGGCATGCTTGCGATAGTGAAGATCGACTTCGTGATCAAAGCAGACGCGATAGCGATAGTCTTGAATCCATGCTCGCAGGAACAGATCGATGTCTTGCCAGATCATCAGCGCCTCATTCCACATGCCAAGCTTATGGAAGGAAGATTTTTTCCAAATGCAACCGGTTCCCTGGCAAATCGCGTCCTGATGAAGTTGACGGGTCAAGAGATCACTATCGGTTTCAACGTTCCACCATTTATTGACATCGTATGGCTCATTTTCGAATATTGCAGATGGAAAGATGGCGAGGTCGAGATCTCGGTGTCGCTCCATGACCGAGGATCGCTGTTCGATGCAGTGGGGGGCGAGCAGATCATCGGTATCCAAGAAAATAAGATACTCCCCACGACATTTCTCAACGCCGATATTTCGGCAGGTACAAGCACCCTTAGGTCCGCGATCGCGCGAATAAAAGCGGAAACGCGGATCACGTTTTGTGTATTCGTCGATGATGGTCAGAGTGTTATCGGAGGATCCATCATCGACGAGAATGCATTCCCACCGCGGATCACGCTGGGCAATCAGGGAATCCAAAGTTTCACGGATAAGTTCTTCCGAGTTGAAACTGGGTGTGATGATAGAAACGACTGGTTGCATGCTCGGTCACGTTATAAAAGGTGATGGTGGTGTTTGGTTGTGTTCACGCAGTAAAGCGAGTGGTTAAAGTGCCGTGTGTCTTCAAGCCGCTTTGACGCTCCAATCCAGTACCGGATGCACCGTGCCGGGTGGCGTCGATCGCGTGCGGCCGAGTTGGTTGATCGTTAATTCGGATACATCAAAAGCGATGTGGTGGCCCGAAAGCAGACTCGTCTCACCCGGTATCTCAAAATCGATGCGAATCACATATTGAATTCGATTGAGTAAATGTGGAGGAATCGAACACGTGCTCGTGTACTCACCCACGGGCCTCGGGTCGTTTGTGATGTCTGCCATCATATCACTCGTTGAAATAACTGCAGTTCCATCGCTGGTCATGAGAAGCAATGATACTCTCAATTGATGGATCGGTTTCTTCAGCGAATAACGAATGTGAACCTGGAGCGGAGTGTCCGTCGCGATCATCGATTCGTACGATCCATTCTGATCGCAGACCGATACCTCGTGTAAAGTAATTTCTTCGCACTCGGCCGGGTTTGATGTGCCCCAGGATCGTCGTCGATTACTGTTGGAGTCGCCTAGTAAATAAGTATTGATCACATCGCCCGTATCACCATGCTCTTGAAGTTGACCGTGCTGGATCAGTACAGATTGGGGGCAAAGTTTTTTTACCGCGCCCATATTGTGGCTCACGAAGAGAATGGTGCGACCACTTTGCTGACTCACATCGCGCATTTTACCGATGCACTTCGATTGAAAATCAGCATCGCCCACGGCAAGCACTTCATCGACCACCAAAATTTCTGATTCGAGATGTGCAGCAACGGCAAATGCAAGTCGGACGTGCATCCCGGATGAATACCGTTTGACCGGCGTGTCGATATACTTTGAGCAACCGGAAAATTCAACAATCGCTTCGAATTGACGACGTATTTCGCTCCGCGTCATTCCTAGGATCGCGCCGTTAAGAAATATATTTTCTCGGCCCGTCAGTTCAGGATGAAATCCCGTGCCCACTTCCAGTAGACTGGCAATGCGACCCTTCGCGCGAATGGTTCCGGTGGTGGGTGCCGTCACACGGGAAAGCAGTTTTAACAAGGTCGATTTTCCAGCACCGTTTCGACCGATGATTCCAATAATTTCACCCTGCTCAATGCCGAGGCTGACGTCTCTCAGCGCCCAGACGTAATCCCCCCCTGGTTTCTCTCGGACGTTATCTTTGCCGATACATTGATACGGATCGGGGCGACCCCGCATCCTGCACCACCAGCGGTTCAAATCATGTGAGACCGTACCGGTGCCGATCTGGCCCAGGCGATACATCTTGGAAACTTTATCTATTTGAATCGAATGGGCCATTTCTAACCGGTATCCATAAACGTTTTTTCTACGCGATTGAAGATGACGGTTCCGGTACCATGGATAAAAAACGAAGCTAACCCACTGTAAATCAGCATGGGCACATTGAGCGAACCGCTTCCGAGAAATCCATAGCGGAACGTTTCCACAATGGCGGTCATCGGATTAGAAAAAATAATCCATTGATATTTTTCTGGTACAGTTGACATCGGATAAATGATAGGCGTGGCATACATCATGAGTTGGATGCCGAATTGCAGTAAAAATCGAAGGTCGCGATACTTTGTTGTCAGTGAGGAGATGATCATTCCGAGTCCCAGTCCCAACATGCCCATCATCAAGATCAGAACGGGAAATAGCAAAAATCCGAAGGTGAAGTGCACCGGGGCGCCAGAGGCAAAAAACCAAATGAAAAAGCAAATAAATAATGCAAATTGGACCCCGAATTTTAGAAGTCCTGAAACCACGAGCGAGAGTGGCGTGACGATCCTCGGAAAATAAACCTTGCCGAAGATATTGGCGTTCGCGCTGAACGTTTCACTTGTTTTTGTTAGACATTCGGAAAAATAGTTCCAGCAGGTAATGCCGCTTAAGTAGAAGAGGAGTTGGGGAAGTCCATCAGTCGATATCTTGGCGATATTGCCAAAGATGATGCTAAACACGATCGACGTCAGGACTGGCTGAATAACAAACCAGAGAGGCCCGAGCACGGTTTGCTTATAAAGCGCAACAAAATCTCTTCGGACCATGAGGACCAATAGGTCTCGATATTGCCAGATTTCATGGAACGGCATGTTGAATAAGCGATGCCGTCCATCTATTACGAGGTCCCAATCTGAGTCGGTCCCCGAGAAAGTTGGCTGAGATTTAGCAATGTTTACTGGTGGGGTGACACTAGCCATCGTTATGCTGATCTTATGTTAGCTTGTTTTTCAATTTCTTGGCAGACCCGTTCTTTATCGGCATCGAACATCATGTCGACTAACTCCTCAAACTCTACAGTGCGTTTCCACCCGAGTTCGGTTTCAGCCTTATGAGGGTTGCCAAGAAGCATGCAGGGGTCTGCTGAACGGAACATGGAATTGTCAGTTTCCACATGGTCTTCCCATCGGAGGCCCGCCCGTGCGAACGCAATGTCCAACCAGTCGGTAACGCTGTGCGACTCTCCGGTCGCCAACACATAGTCAGTCGGTTCATCTTGCTGAAGCATTCGCCACATCGCCTCAACATAGTCGCCGGCATAACCCCAGTCGCGGGCGGCCGAGAGATCTCCCAGACCAACCTTTTTCTGAAGACCCGCAGCAATCCGAGCTGCTGCAGTCGTAATTTTTCGCGTGACAAAATTTTCGCCACGGCGCGGGCTCTCGTGGTTGTAGCAGATTGCATTACAAAAGAACAAATCTTGAGAATCACGGTATGTTCTCACTAACTGCGTCGCAAAAGCCTTTGCACAGCCGTAAGGTGTTGATGGGTTGAATGGTGTGGTTTCTACCTGGGGTATATAAGGTGGTGTTCCAAAAATTTCCCTTGAGCTCGCGTGCAACATTCGTGGTGGATCCTTCAAGTCGCGAAGAATTTCGAGTATCCGTAGGGTGGCCATCGCGGTCAGTTCACAAGTGCTTTCCGGAATTTCAAAGCTAAGACCAACGTGCGATTGTCCGGCCAAATGGTAGAATTCATCGGGCAACACTTGATGCACAATTCGCCGAATGGCCATGGCGTCATTGAGATCCGCATAGTGAAGGAAGAGTTGCGACTCATAGATTTCCGGTTCGCGAATGAGGTGAGCGAGTCGCGGCGGCGAAAGAATTCCCGTTTGGCGCACAATGCCGTGAACGGAATATCCTTTCGATAAGAGCAGTTCAGTCAGGTAAGATCCGTCCTGGCCGGTGATACCCGTGATGATGGCTTTGGGAGACATCCGATAGCACCTTTACGCCCGTTCTACGTTCGACATCCAAAAGCTAGTGCTGGTGATGGATTACGCAGCTTTACGATTGGCGGCCAACGACTCGGACCTTGCCAATTCCCAATCGCTTTGAACCATGATCCGCACGAGTTCCTCAAAGGAGGTACGCGGCGTCCACCCGAGTTTTTCCTTGGTTTTGGTCGCATCTCCAAGAAGAAGGTCAACCTCACTGGGCCGCAAGTATCGCGGATCTGTCTCGACATATTCGGAGCAGGGGAGGCCGACCTCGCGAAACGATAGTTCTAAAAACTCACGAACGCTATGTGTTTCACCCGTCGCAATCACATAATCGTCGGCCTCATCTTGTTGTAGCATCAACCACATCGCTTCTACGTAGTCCTTGGCGTATCCCCAATCTCGTTTAGCATCAAGATTTCCGAGGTATAGCTTGTCTTGGAGGCCTTCGCGGATCCGCGTGGCGGCTCGGGTAATTTTTCGTGTGACAAACGTTTCACCTCTTCTTGGCGATTCGTGGTTAAAGAGAATGCCATTGCAGGCATAAAGATCGTACGCTTCGCGATAATTTTGCGTTTGATAAAAGCTGTAGACCTTGCCACAGGCATACGGGCTTCGTGGATGGAAGGGGGTTGTTTCACTTTGAGGAACTTCGTGGACTTTACCGTACATTTCACTCGAGGAGGCCTGGTAGATTCGCACATCTTTGTGCTTGCGTAAGACCCGCGCTGCTTCAAGGACCCGAAGTGTGCCCAGTGCACCTACATCGACCGTATAAAGTGGTTGATCGAAAGAAACGCGAACGTGACTTTGAGCACCGAGGTTGTAAATCTCATCAGGTTCAATCGAAAAGATGAGGTTGGAGAGGCATGTTCCATCGGCAAGATCTCCATAATGTAACTTTAGCTTGCCATCCGACTCATGCTGGTCTTCATAAAGATGTTCCAATCGCCCCGTATTGAACGTACTGGCTCGCCTTACCATGCCATGTACTTCATA
>JAYYJN010000086.1:0-4088 GCA_036146215.1 Planctomycetota bacterium | reverse complement strand
AGGAATTGAGATCTTCGTCGTCATCCGAAAAACCACCCGTCAGTCGCTCGAAATGTAGAAGATCAACCCGAGCATCATTCTCTCCAAGGCTATCAAGTTTTGCCAAGTCTTCAGGGTCTTCCAAAACTTCACGCATCTCCTGCTGAATCTCAAGAATTTGATCCGCGATCTGCTCATCTTCGATATAGCTCATATCAATTGCAGCAAATGCCTCCTCGGCAAACACGGTAGCAGATTCGAATACCCCCTCAGTTGTCCCTGTAATTTGCTCGATCTGATAACTTCCGCGAATACTTTCTATCGCCTGGCGGATTTTATCCACAGATGGCCGCTGCTGCCTCTTATGAAACAGCAAGTATGTTTCCCGCCAACGGTACTCTGGGTTATCAAATAACGACATCAGGCCTCCCAATCCTCTCCAGGTGTTTCCAAGCCACCTTGCCAGCGATCGAGCGCTTCTAATGCCTCATCTCTCTCTTCGACTTTTGCCCAAACGGCTTCACCCTGTTCCAGGCGAATTTCATACTTCCCCTCGGCAAGACAGTCCTCCTCCCCGCAAAAATGAGGCACTGAAGCCACCCACATGATGCGGTACAAAGGAATGTGCTTATCATCAACCGTGCAAAAAATAGACATCATCAACCCCCTGGAAGCATATGCCGATCTACAATGCAAGTGCTGAAGAAAAATTACCGTGAGGCTCCTCACGCAATCATTCTCTGCGGCCTTTAATGTGGTCGACAACGTCGATTAGGGCAATGGCAGAAAATTTATTTTCTGCCATTGCATTCAGAAAACCGCTCCTCCGCAGGGGTTGCATGCACGCGGTTACTGCCCCGATTTTTTTCAGCTGGTTTTCAGCCCGGTACCAGGGCGTACAATAGACGCTTTGACACAAAATTCGTTTCACGACCTCTACCTCATCCTGCTCGATGGAAAGGTTTGCTCGCATGCAGAATCCTTATTGTTTCATTTACTTGCTTAGCCTCTCCTGGTTGCTCACCAGCAACACTCTCCTTTGTGGTCAAGAATGGAAAAGTGGAATTACCTGGAAGGTCCCTCAAACGATCAGTCCCGGTCCTGTCGGTGGTCCGCCTGAGGATGCGATTATTCTCTTTGATGGCAAAGACATGTCAGCGTTTGAAGGGGGCGAAAACTGGCGGATTGGTGACGGATATGTGGTGGCAGACAAAAATGGCATTTCAAGTCGACAGTCGTTCGGCGATTGTCAACTCCATCTTGAGTTTGCTTCGCCACCCGGAGACAAAGGAACGGGGCAGGGCAGGGGTAATAGCGGCATATATCTAATGGGGCGCTACGAAGTACAGATCCTAGACTCCTTTGACAACCCAACCTATCCGGATGGACAGGCGGCGGCGATCTACAAACAAAGCCCACCGCTAGTCAATGCAAGCCGCCCGCCAGGGGAATGGCAGAGTATGGATATTATATTTCGCGCGCCACGGTTTGCAGACGATGAAACCCTGCTACGGCCTGCCTCGGTAACCGTATTGCACAATGGCGTGGTGGTGCAAAATGATTTTGAACTGGAGGGCAGCACTGCCTGGGATAGTCCGCCCGCCTACAGCGCTCACGACGACAAATTGCCGCTGCATATACAGTACCATGGCGATCCGGTCCGCTTCCGCAATATCTGGATTCGGGAAATCGATTTAGCGTCCAAGAAAATGAACGACAAACAGTCCGCTCGTACATCGCCACCACAGCGGATCGATCTCTGGAGCGAAACACCACCCCATGCGAAGGGCGACGCCGATAAAGACCGTCCATACTTAGAAGCATATCTGCCAGACCCCGACGCTGCTGTCGGCACCGGAGTGGTAATCTTGCCTGGAGGCGGTTACGGTGCACTGGCCAAAGGGCATGAAGGGGCTGAAATTGCCAGGTGGCTCCAATCAATGGGTATTGTGGCAGTGGTATGTGATTATCGACATCAGGGGAAAGGCTATCGCCATCCGGCTCCCCTGGAGGATGCACAGCAGGCGATTCGGATGGTGCGTGCTCGGGCGAAAGATTGGAATCTAAAACCCGACCAGATTGGTGCAATGGGCTTCTCGGCCGGAGGGCATCTGGCATCGGCCCTGGCGACCCACTTCGATGATGGTGATCGATCGGCCAGCGACTCGGTTTCCCAGCAGAGCAGTCGTCCCGACTTTTTGGTCCTGGGTTATCCACTGATTGCTTTGGGGCAGCCGTATACCCACGCCCGCTCACAGAGAAATCTGCTGGGCGAAAATCCGGACGTGACGCTACTTAGAAAATTATCAAGCGAAAAACAGGTTACTTCCGAAACGCCCCCCGTTTTTCTGTGGCATACCGGCGAGGACACTGGCGTTGTGCCCGAGCACAGCATTGCTTTCTATCAAGCACTCCGTAACGCTGACGTTCCAGTGGAGTTGCATATTTACGAGCAGGGAC
The DNA here is from genome assembly GCA_036146215.1 of Planctomycetota bacterium. Classification (GTDB taxonomy): domain Bacteria; phylum Planctomycetota; class Planctomycetia; order Pirellulales; family UBA7805; genus UBA7805. Next base: position 1,649 of record JAYYJN010000086.1, on the reverse strand, counting down.
GTCATGGTCTCGGTCTGGCCCGTTCGGTACCGACTGCTTCAGACTGGACGGCACGATGTACAGCATGGATGCGAAGTCGAGGTTTACTCGACCGTGACCCGTAGCGAACTTACGCTTGGCCGAGTTCGGCGCTACGCTTTGCGGCTGCCTGCACACTTGCTTTGAGTACACCGTCCAGATGCCCGGAATCCAACGCGGCCAGACCTGCCACGGTGGTTCCGCCCGGACTGCTGACGCGTCTTTTCAATTCGCCGGGCGTTACATCGGTCTGCTCAAGATATGCGGCGGTGCCTTGCATCGTCTGCAGGACTAGCGATGTCGCAAGCGGTAGGGGTAAACCACATTGCTCTCCTCCTGCTGCCAACGATTCCAAAATCGCACAAAAAAAAGCGGGGCCCGAACCGGAAAGTGCCGTTACAGCATCCAATTGCGCCTCTTCTACACAGAACGCCTTACCGACACTGCAGAGCAAGCGATTAACAAACGCTCCATCTTCATCAGTCGTGCCCGGACCAAGTGCGTAGCAACTAACCCCTTGCCCCACGAGACATGGCGTATTCGGCATCACGCGGACCAACCGCGATTGGTGATTCGTCTGCGCGGCAAGCCAGGAGAGTCGAATGCCCGCAGCAATAGAAATCACCAGATGCGACTCGTGAATGGATTCACTCAAGGGACTAAGGACATCGACCATCTGCTGGGGTTTCACCGCCAGGACAATCGTTTGACAAGTCGACAACAGTTTTTCATTCTCAACGTGCAACTGTGCATCAGGTAGAAGCGTTGAAAATGCATCGCGTGCCGCGTCACTCGGATCACTCGCATATATTTCTGTTTCCAAAAAAATACCAGAATGCACTAAACCTTTTGCGAGTGCCTGCGCCATCTGGCCGGCGCCGATAAAACCAATCATCGCATTCTTCCCCTGCTCGTTCTCACCGTTATCCGGGACCGCCCCGGGGGCGACTGGCAAACCGCTTGAGTCAGAAACATGCCAGGCAGCACCCAATGCTAAGCAAATCGGATACGGGAATCCACCCTCGGTGATTCCTTAGACGCGGAAACTGCAGCAAACGGGTCCTGCAAGCACTGCCTTCACGCGACGTATGTTGCCCGCCTTCCTGCGGCCGCGAACTAATCGCAAAACGATCAGAATGCACTGGACTTCACTTATCTGTTTTGGGAGACTCCGCGCGGGCTGCCGCTTACAGGCAACCCGGATTGCATCACGCCAGGGGATCGAAACATCCGGAGGAGAAATTGACTGTGAACATCCGCTCGAATTTCATTCTCATTTTATTTTTGCTTTTCAACTTTGGCCTTCTTGGTCAAAGCATCGCGGAGGATTGGTCGATTCGAAAATTTAATCCCTTCGGACCGCGAACTGCAAAGAAAGACCAAAAAGATGTAGCAGATACCCACGAAATTACAAAAACTTCGAGGCCAAAGTTCGACGAAAAAATCAAGCCTGAGAAGCAGGAAGTCAAACAGACGGACTCGCAGGCCTCGGTATCGACAACGTCCGTTGCAATCCGAAAGCGATTTTCTCAATTTGGTCGAGAGACGGCAGCCGCATTTCAGCGGACGCGTCAGGCCATCACCCCCGAATTCGACTGGCCGAAGTGGGAACCACTGCGAATCAAATTTCC
>JAYYJN010000085.1:0-14501 GCA_036146215.1 Planctomycetota bacterium | reverse complement strand
AGCGTCGTAGCAGCATAGGAACCTTCATACCGCACCAGAATAGCCGACTCGCCACGTCGCACTGCCGTCATCAAACCAGAACCGTCGGTTGTAGCAACCTCAGTGTTACCGCTCTCAAGAAATGACTCTGCCGTAACATCTCGGAGTTGACCGTCGGCATAGGTGGCAACAACTCGCATTTGCTGCTGATCGCCGGGTCGATCAACAACCGGATTTTTGGGGAAAACTTCGATCCCAACCACACGAGGCGACTCTCGATCCAGTTGGGCACCGTCAGCAATCCAATCGCGGACAATTCTGTAATAGGGGTCCTCAAACTTCATTAATTGCCCACCCTGATGCGGCACCCCACCAGTCGGTTTGAGAAGCATCAGACTGTCGTCAGGCGAGGCAAAGTTCACTCGTCGGGCCGCCAGATCATCGGTGAATGCTCGAACGTCGCTTACTGCATCATATCCGCGAAGCGACAACCAGAATCCGTTCTGCCCTTTTTGTGCGCCATGACAGGTACCCTGATTGCACCCGAGTCGAGTGAGCACCGGATTGACGTCGCGAATAAAATCATTGTGATATTTTTCGGCCATCCCGCTGATTTCAATCGGCACTTCGATATGTTGGCCTTCGAATTCTGCGACCACCTTACCGCTGCCGTCGCTTGACGGCGTAAAGATGCCGCTTTCGGTGATCGTTCCCACACCACCCTCGACGCGATACGCCACATCGCGAGTCACATCACGCAGCGAGTCATCGCCACTTCGTGCTGTCACCAGAAACTGGGCTTTATCGATCGGGCGATCAATGCGGAGTGATTCAGGCGAAACTTGAAGCTTGAGATTGATCGGCTCTTCTGCGACCGTCTGCTGAACTGCGATCGCGTCGTCCTCCGGATCAATCGCAACAGCGAATTCGACACGATTGCCTTCCACAAAGGGAGCATCCGAGGCAGCCGCCTGCTCAGCATTCGCCAGCGGTGCGAGCTCACCTGCTTCGAGTTGCACCGGATTGAACGTGTTAACGATCTTGCCCGAGGCAGTATCGATGAGGCGAATTAACCCGTCGGCTCCGGCCGCTGCCAACTGATTACCATCAGGCCGCACCGCAAGGGCGAAGACTCCGCTTTCGGCCAAATCTAGCTTCCAGAGTTCCTTGCCGGAGTCGGTCTCAAAACCTCGAATCTGTCCCGCGCCGTCAAGGCTGCTTCCCGCGTAACACCAATTTCCATCCGGAGAAAACGCGACCGCAAACAGTCTACCCGGTAGGCCATAGTACTCACGAATCTGATTCGGGTTGCCACCGCTCGCAGGCGCTGCCTTCGTGGCCATCATGAAGAGTTTCGGCTTGCCATCGGCACCGCCGACCAGCAATTCCTGCCGAGACGGATGGCGTGCAACTTTGATCATGCCTCCCTGCAACACGCCGGGGGTGTGCGTAGTGACGTTGCCCACAAATCGCTGCGTTTCAAAATCGGTCTGCTTGACCGTTTTGTCGCGGCTCACCGAAAAGATCGATTTTCCGTCAGGCGAGAAGACCGTATCGCGCACCCAATCGTCGTGGGCAGCCATGAAGACTAATTCCTCACCGGTATCGGCATCGAGTGCTCGCACACTGTTGTCACCGCCCCCGTATGCAATACGCGTACCGTCCGGAGACCAACTCCCACCATATACCGTATCGAAAGTGGTGGGCACCGAGAGCTTGAGTGTATTATCGGACAGGTCCCAGATCTGAATCTCGCCCATCCGACCGGGTAAACCACCCGCTACGGCAAGCATGGAACCATCCGGAGAAAAACGCACTGATTCAACACGTTCCGACAACCCGAGCAGGCGATCGACCCGAACCGAACCGTCAGCAGCGAGCAAAAAGACTTCGTGAAAGCCGCTACTGGCAAGCATCCTGCCGTCAGGAGAATATTCGAGCGCGGTCACTACCGGCGGGCGCGTATATTCGGGTGGATTGTCAGCATCATACCGCCGAGATGCATTTTCAGGGGTGTCATCGATCGCACCCTGCTCGATCCAGCGGCGTATCAATTCCACTTCCGCCTCGGCCAGCGGTGGCCCGTCCGGTGGCATTTCTGACTCTCCATCAACGGATGTGATCCGTTCGACGAGCCAACTTGCTGAGGGATCTCCGGGTACGATAGCCGTTGTCCCACTTTCACCGCCCGCAACCATCGCATCAAACGAAGTCATGATGTAGTCACCTTGCGGCTTGGCCGGTTGGTGACATCCCTGGCAGCCTGCCTGCAGAATCGGGCGGATCTGCGTGTAATAACTGACCTGCGTTGCCGGATCGATCTGCTCCGGTTCGGCGAAAAGAACGGTCGTCACCGAGCTCAAAAAAGAAATGCTCAGCAACATCAAAACAAGGCGGGCAAGCATCGAAATATCCTCCAGGTGGCACTGGCAAATGGCGGCCGGGCAGGTGATCGGTAGGCGAAGACTGATCCCTCAGTCCATAACGCTCCAAACCGTTACCAGTTTAGCCTTTCAGACGTAAATCGACTAGTATGATTGTGTCCTCCACCAATACTATTTTGTTATCCAGAATGGCCGTAAATCAGCAAATCGATTTACCGTAGGACGGTCAGGCGAAACGCTCTAAGACCCGGTCCACCCATTGCGGCACATGCCAGTTCGCCCATAAAAGCAGTCTTCCATGAACATTTGGGACGATTTCCCGCTTGCCCCGCTCCATGGCTTGCACCGTCTTCTTTGCGACCACCGCAACGGGTGTCCCTCGCCCCTTATTCCAGGGCACATTTCCGCGGCCATGGACTACATTTTCATAAAATTCGGTGTCGGTGGTGCCCGGGCTAACCATCAGAAGATCCACCCCTTCGGCACGCAATTCCACGCGGAGCGATTGACTGAAGCCCTGTAGAGCAAACTTGCTCGTACAGTATTCGTGCATTCGAGGAATCCCGCGATGTCCCAGGATCGAACCGACGTTCACCACAATCGGGTTTTTCCCCCTTAGCAGCGCGGGAAGGGAATCGCGAATCAACTCTGCAGCTGCGAAAAAATTCACCTCCATAATCCGCCTGAGCCGTTCAGAGGATGAGTCTGCAAAACGTCCGAAACTTCCCACACCCGCATTGTTGATCACCGCATCCAGACCACCAAAGGCAATCACTGACTTTTCAATCGCCAATTTACGTACCGCAGGATCGGTGACATCACCCGCGACAATCTCGACCTGCCCGACCTGCTGCAACTTGTTGCACTCCGAAGCGACATCCCTCAGTCGCTCCTCATTGCGGGCGAGAAGCACACAATGGGCCCCGCGGTTAGCCAATTCAATCGCCACAGCTCGCCCGATGCCGCTGGAGGCACCCGTCACGAGCGATCTCATTCCCTCAATATTCCGACGCGCCATAAGATGCCTCTTTTTGACTGTTTATCCCGGGCCTATGCCGCACCGTCGGCGGACTGGGGATTGGAAGACCCATTTCGAGTCGCCATGCAGTCGACGATCTCAACTTCTGTGTCACTTGTGTCACTGACTTTTGCCAACGCTTGCGATGGAATCCGGCAGTGAATCGTTACACGACCTGCCGGATCATATCGTCGCGAAAGAATTTCACCGTGCTCTGCCAGGTAGGCCGCCAGGCGACCATCGGCAGAGGAAAAGTGCACTTCCACCTCCTGAAAATGTTTACTTAGTGCCTGACTTACCGCCTCAGCCAATCGCTTCAAACCAAACCCGCTAGCACCACTGACAGGGATTGCCGCCGGATAGCTGTTATAAATTGCATCGAGTCTCTGGCGATGCCGGACGCAATCCATTTTATTGAGCAGTAACAGCGTATTCTTTTCTTCGATACCGATCTCCTCGAGCACCCCGTAGACCGACTTAATTTGCTCCAGCACCTCCGGGTTTGAAGCATCCGCTACATGCAACAAAAGATTGGCTTGTCGAGATTCCTCGAGCGTGGCCTTAAAACTGGCAATCAATGTATGCGGGAGGTCACGTATGAAACCCACCGTATCGCTCAACAGCACCGGACCCCAACCGGGCAACTGCCAACGGCGGGTCCGAGTATCGAGCGTCGCAAAAAGTTGATCCTGAGCCAAAACATCTGCACCGGTCAATTGATTCATCAGGGTGCTTTTACCGGCATTTGTGTAACCGACCAGCGACACAGTGCGATGGGTTGCCCGCGCTGAAACGGTCCGTTCCTTCCGCCGTTCGATCACCGCTAATTCGCGACGCAGATCACGAATTTTCTTTTCAACTAACCGGCGATCGACCTCCAATTGCTTTTCACCCGGTCCGCGCATCCCGATGCCACCCTCGATCCGCGAAAGGTGAGTCCACATTTGCTTGAGTCTCGGCAACGAGTATTCAAGTTGTGCAAGTTCTACCGCCAAGCGGGCTTCCGTCGTTCGAGCACGATGTGCGAAGATATCAAGAATCAATTCGGTCCGGTCAATCACCTTCACGCGCAGCGTTTTTTCCAGATTCCGCGTCTGGCCTGGGCTGAGGTCGTTGTCGAAGAGGACCACGTCCGCACCACACTGCTCGACGAGCATTTTCAAAGACTCTACTTTGCCTTTGCCTAAATAGGTTGCCCGATCCGGCACCTCGCGTCGTTGCACGAGTTGGGCTTCCACGTGGGCACCCACCGTGCGAGCCAGACCCGTCAACTCTTCCAGCGGGTCGTGTTGAAATTTTCGATTTGGAAGAAGGACGCCAACGAGCACTGCCGTTTCGCTGCGTACACCCTCAACGCGGGTCATCTCTTTCAAGGCGACTCCTGTCGTTCCATGTTTCTTTGATTATTCATCATTTTAGCCTAAACCAAGGCCAACTGTAACGTAGCCTCATCGCAATTTCAGACGACAGACCATTTGTCGGCTAGGTGGTTCCGTCCAATCGCATATGGCAGTAGCTCTCATATCGCCGCGCGTCCAGGCGACCATCGCCAACTGAATCCTTTACTGCACAATCCGCCTCATGCGTGTGGGTGCAGTCGGGGAAGCGACAGTAACTGACCAACGGACGAATGTCCCGAAACAGACCCGCCACCTCCTGCGGTGCAACATCCCATAGGGCAAACTGCCGGATCCCCGGGGTATCCACAATAAAACCGCCCATGGACAGTGGAATCAATCGGGCCGTGGTGGTCGTATGACGGCCTTTCCGCGTTTCGCGACTTACGGCGCCCACCCTTAACCCCAAATCGGGCTCGATGGCGTTGAGCAGCGAAGATTTTCCGACACCGCTTTGTCCGACAACGACCGTTGCGCGGTCCCGAAGTGCACTGCGAAGTCGTGGCAGATTCAATCCAGCGGTTGCTGATACTTGCAGCACCTCGTAACCAAGTTGTGCATAAACGCCAATCAGTGGCTGTAGCGAACCGGGATCCACAAGGTCAATTTTGTTAATGCAGATCACCGGAATGATTTGCGCCTGTTCGGCTGCCACGAGAAAGCGATCGATTAAGTGTGGTTTTAAATCGGGCTCTGCGGCACTGGCAACAATCACCATTTTTTCCACATTGGCCACCAATACATGCTGCCGATCCCGACTGGTGCGAGCCAACACGCCCCGGCGCGGCTCGATCCGCTCAATCAAGCCCTCGTCACCATCAGGCTTGAATTGCACCTCATCGCCCACCGCAACCACATGCCGCTGATCGGTCTGCAGGGTCTTGAGTAACCGACGCACCGCGCAGTCATAACGTTTGCCCTCGCTTGTCTGAACAACGCTGATCAGTCCGCGAACCTCCAATACGCGACCCGAGAGGCAATGCTCCAGATCGACCTCCGGCAACACCGAGAAACCGGTGTTGTCGCCGCTGACCTCTTGGCCGATAACGGTCCGCTTTTTCGCCAACTCTCCTTTTCCGCTGATTTGTTCACGTCGAACAGAATCGTCATCTTCGAATCCCTCTCGCTCGAATTTTTGCGTTAGTCCGCCTTCGCGCGTGCGCGCTTGCCGATTTTTTCGAAAAGAGACACGAAGCTTTTTCTTTTTTTTGCTCATCGGCAACGGCGATTAGCGATCCGGTTTCGGGGGAGAGGACTTCGTGGGGTCGATGGATCGACGTCTCTTGCGTTTTTGTCCCGGTGGATGCTCAAGTCCCGCACGTTTGAGAAGCGAGTCGCCGAAAATTTCCTCCGGCGGCGCGTCGGGAGGGGGTGGGCCGACTGCACCAAGTTCCGCCGGCACATAGTAAATCCGGTAGTGATGCTTTGCGATTGAAAGCGTGTCTCCCGATTGCAATCGACGGTCAGTTATGGATACATCGTTGACCTTCACACCATTGAGGCTTTTGAGATCCTTCAGATACCAGTAACCGCCGCGGACCGAGAGTTGACAGTGGTGCGCTGACACATTTTTAAAACGGAGTACAATATCGCAGCTCTCACGGCGTCCGATCAGCAAATTTTTCTTCAAAAGCGGAATTGGGTCACCACCGCCTTTCGGGACAAGCGTACCGAAATTTTCGGGTGATCCCTGCGGTTGCTTGAGCTGTTTGTTTTCTTCGTTCATCCGTCTACTATCCCTCTCAGGTCGCCGGGACTCGGCAGCAGGGCTCTCTTCCCGTCGCTTTTTTTCAAGCTTACGCTATAGTGGTCGCATCCACAGCAGCCCAGGCCACTCAAAAAGAAACACGGCTGCCCTGTGTGTTTGTATACCCCCAATAGCGGCAGGTCAATGAATGCATGTCCTCCCCGAAATGATGCTTGGCGAGCGGCGGGTCTCCGTTATTTCGCCTATGGATTTCATCTGCGCCAAAAATTCGGTCAGCGGGTCCAGAAAGTCAGCCTGGATGCCAAAATGACCTGCCCGAATGTCGATGGGACAGTGGCAGTCGGGGGCTGCGTGTTCTGCGACAACCGTAGCTTCAGCCCGTCACGAAGGATCCCCCGTGGTGCAATCGCTGCCCAGTTGAACGACGGGATTAGTCGATTGCAGAAGCGATATAAGGTTGAGCAATTTATTGCTTATTTCCAACCGGCAACAAATACCTATGGGCCGCTCGAGAAATTGCAGCCTCTTTTCGAGGAGGCCATTGCCGATCCGCGGGTGGTAGGACTCGCGATCGGGACACGGCCCGATTGCATCGAAGAAGATGTGCTGGATTTGATTGCTTCATTGGCAAAGCAAACATATGTTTCGGTCGAGTATGGCATGCAGACGATGCACGATAGGTCGCTCGCTTGGATGAATCGAGGGTGCACGCACGCAGCCATGATCGATGCAGTTGAGCGAAGCCGCAATCGCGGTTTCGAAATCTGTGCTCACATCATGCTCGGGCTGCCGGGAGAATCACGCCAGGACATGCTCTCCACAGCTCGGGAGGTTGCGCGTCTCAATCTTGACGCGGTCAAAATACACAATTTGTACGTCGTTAAAAATACACCGCTCGTGGACGAGGTTGCATCCGGCAAGGTCCAACTGATGGAACGCGATCAATACGTGGAGGCTGTGGTCGATTTTCTCGAACTTCTACCTCCCACCTGCATTGTCGAGCGAATTAGCGGTGACGCACCAGCGGATTATTTTGTTGGCCCAAGTTGGTGCCTCGACAAGCCGGCGGTGAAAAGGGCAATTGAACAAGAACTCGAAGCCCGCAATACCTTCCAGGGACGATGTTACAAAGTTGAAAAGTCGACCCACTCGTCAGAGCCGGACGTTCGCACCAGCCACTGACGGAAAAAAGTCACGTAAAAAAGTGGGTCGATTTTACTTTCGGGTCGCCGCACTTTAGGATTAAAGGGTGCGGAGTGGACCAGGCAGTCGCTGGCCCTCTGCCTTCATCGGCAGCGGGCGGGAGGAAAGTCCGGGCTCCACAGGACAGGGTGGTGGGTAACTCCCACCGGCCGAAAGGCTAGGGCAAGTGCAACAGAAAGGAAACCGCCTCACGCCAGTGAGGTAAGGGTGAAACGGTGCGGTAAGAGCGCACCAGCAGGTCGGGTGACCGACTTGGCTAGGTAAACCCCACCTGGAGCAATGCCAAACAGAAAGCAGTTTCTCAATGCAGGGACACGGATCGGTCCGGTCCGTTACGACTTTCGGGTAGGCTGCATGAGATGACGGGCAATCGTCATCCTAGATAAATGGCTGCTACGCGGTTTTCGCAAACCGTGACAGGACCCGGCTTATCGGTCCACTCCGCATTTTTATAGATACATCCCGAGAAATCCGCTCGCTTCCTCGCATGCCGCCGCGGCGCGTGTCGCTCTGTCTTTGCTCCGCGACAAATCACCCGCGGCAATATAGCGATCAAACTCGACTCGAACAGCCACCAGTGCTGTTTCCGCAAACCAGGAAACAATCGGTTCACTCAACCAATCACAAGTCTCTTGCAATAATCGAACATCGAGGTCACATGATTTTGTGGTGAGATCGTCCGGGTCTGTTAGAACGGTTCCCTCAAAACCAAATCGCAACATGCCGCACGCCGGGTCGTTCGTCAACCGAAAGATGCAGTGGGCATCAAAAAGATAATACGTGTTGTGCGAACCATGCTTCTCGATCGCATCTTTGATTCTTTGGCATCTCTCATGAAATGCGGGAGACGCATCTAGAGGAATGTCCAACCGACCGACGCTTCGAAGAGGCAAACATTCAAAAGAGATTTCAACCTGAGAGGATTGCATTAAACTTATCCGCAAAGCATCAAAAAATCAGGGCGAACGATCAACTCGGGCCTGTTTCTGCAACTGCCCCGCGGTGCGCTGCATCCCCAGCGTCAGCCAACCGTCCTTCAAATCCAACCGCTCATAGGCCAGCGGCCCTACCTGCTTAAATCGAGGATCTGGCAATTCGAAGGGAAACACCTGCACGACCTTGTTTTCACCGTTTTTACCTTCAAGCGTCTCTTTCCAGCGGACGCGAAGCTTTGACCGCAGAGGTGCATCGGCGGCAACGAATCGACCACCCTTCTCCACATTCGTGGGATCTACACCCTGGCCGAGCAGTGTTAACGTCAATCCACCGGCGTTGTCCTGCTGCACACGGTAGCGAGCCCACATGCTCATCGGCCGATCATACACCTGCTCATCAAGACCTGAAAACTCTATTCCTCGGATGACAAATCGGATCGTTCCGTCCCGGAACTCAACTGACAGCGGATTTCGTTTTGCAAATCGCATTTGCCAGCCCGCCTCTTGCGATTCGCCTTGTGGAGCCTGTGAGTCGTCTGGAGTTGGTACCGGATTTTCTCCCTCACTCGCACGCTGCTGTGCCAACTTCTTCTGCCGCTGCTGCTTGAAACGTTCAAGAAAATTAGGCTCGCCACCCTCTTGCTGGTTTGCATCTTCACTACTGACTTCTTTTCCGCCGAGCAGATGGGCCGCCATGTTGTTCACGAAAGACTCGTGAACGCGGACCGCCAAGTCGGAACCTGCAGGTGGCCGACCTGCCGCAATGGGCGCCGCAAGTTGGTCGGGTGAAGCCTCGTGCATTAAAAGCTGAATCTGCGAACCATCCGATTCGACATCGAAACGACGAGGAAAGGCATCTTTCCGCAACAGCGGGTCGCGGAACTTCTCTTCGTACTTTTGATTGGCATCGGCAAGCAGTTTGTCGCCCTCTTCATTCATCCGCTCTTCCAGACGCCTTGCAGCAAGCCGAGAACTTTGACGCTGCGCCTGACCTTTGCTTTTTGCCACCTTGCGCCAAGCCAGCTTTTCCACCCACGGATTGCCACGTCGGGTGGCCAGACCGGTAACCTGTGTCTCAGTGGTGGCATCCGCTCGGGCAGGTTGCGACGTAAAACCGTCACCGGAGAAATGTACCTTTTTGGTTCCTTCAATGCTGGTTGTCGAGTTGGCAAATACTCGAACCGACCTCTTTGATCCGACCGTACTCGACTCAGTGACACCACGCATATTTAGGCCAATTGCTGCTTGACTTTTATCTGGCAGCAAATCGACTTTTAAACTTCCCTTGGTCTGCCCTTCGCCGACGATTTGTACACCCAAGATGTTTTCTCGGATACGAATCGCTTCGTCGATGGCTCGATCCATCGCGCTGGAGATAAGCTCCGATGATATGTAAGCAGAGAGATTAGGATGCGAGTAATGCGCGCGGACTGCGTCCGTCAAATCGGGAGCCACACCGAAGCGACTTAGAAACTGAATCCGCATTGCGATTGCCATCGAATCCCAGTGGGAGGATGTCGCCCCATACCTACGCAAACTATCTGCCAACTCCCCGCTATAGGCCTTGATTTTTTTCTTTACCGCCGCGGTCTTCTTTTCTGCCAGCACGCGATCGATCCAACTTCGCAAACTGTGGCGCAAAGCGACGAATTGTGTTTTTTCGAGTCCGGCCTCATCTGCGGAAAGTCGCTGCAGAACTTTCGCCAGCTTCGCCGTATCCGGACGATCGCTGGAAAACTGCGCCTGCAATTGGGGCCAGAGAATAAACGCTTTCCATCCCTCAGATCGATCCGGATTCTGGGCGAGGAATTGATCAAGCGCGTCTGCCGCCTCTGCCGTTTGCGATTCGGCAACTGCGATCATTGCAGGGCTCGGCGGCTGAAATGTCTTATACGCCGATTGGGCAGCTTCTGGAAGATTCTCAACTGGCAAACGGACTTCGGTCACAAGAGATGCCGTATAGGCGGCAAGCGCCGTTCGAACCGCAACAAACCGAGGCTTTTCAAGACCTGCAGCGCCGCTTCGATAACGAGCCAAAATATCTTTTAATGTCTCAAGATTTGCATCGGGACCCTCGGCCAATTCGCGCCGCAACAGATCGTTCTTCAAATAACTGTTCCAGGTGGTGCCATATGGACTGGTTTTCAACCAGACTTCCAATCGAGCGAGCGATGAACTTACCGTTTGCCACGACGTGCTATTTCGCACCTCGCGATCCTCGGCTGAGGCAGATCGGTGCGAGCAAAACACCAAGAACCCACAACCGAATACGAGCAACGCCACTCTGAAAGAGGCGGGGCTGTGGAAGCGAAAACGGCACATCTGCAATTTCTCCGAGACGAAAACCGGGATTTCCTCGATATATACCAAAATGTAGCTTACAAACGGAGTCGAGTTCGCATCCAATTTGCCTGAATTGGATGGAATACGACGAATTTTTCGCCCTAGGCCGCAATTTGGGGCATTTCACGAGCAACCGCAGAACCTCTCGGCAGCGCGGGGGTTTGATCTATAGACTTTCAATATAGCGATAGCGGCCCGCACAGCGTGCCGAGGGCCTCAACTTGGTTGTCGGGAATTGATCCATGAACACAGCGCGGGGTTTGATGGAATAAATGTCTTGCGAACGTGACATTTTTGGGCGAATTTTCGTTTCCTGCTGGGCGACACTCTTGCTTTTCATGCCCAATCCTCTTTGTCGGCAAGTCGCCGGTGAAACGAATTTTAAATCGATTGCAAAACAAATCGACCTTCAACTGCAAACGCGTTCGGTAAAGACCGACCCGATCGATGATGCGACATTTCTCTCGCGGGTTTCACTCGATTTAGTCGGCAGGCGTCCGAACGCAGATCAGATCAGAAAATTTGTCCGCAATGCCGATCCGCGAAAGCGAACGAAAGCAATTCAACAGTTACTCGAGGATTCGCAATTCGGCAAACATTGGGGAAGATACTGGCGCGATACGATCCTAGCGCGTCGGGCCGATGAGCGGGCACTCCAATTGGTCTCGGCCTCGCTGACCAAAGCGGTAGCTGATCGCCTCAACAACAACGTCGGCTGGGATCAGATTGCCAACGATTTCATTACGGCATCAGGGGACGTACGTGGCCATGGCGAGACTGCCCTGTTCATGGCGCAAAAGGGTGAACCAGAAGGCATCACTGCGGAGGTATCGCGAATTTTTCTCGGAATCCAACTTCAATGCGCGCAGTGCCACGATCATCCCACTGATCAATGGAAACGAGAACAATTCCATCAATTGGCAGCCTTTTTTCCGCGAGTCGGTGTCCGACGCGTCCGCAACGAAGAGCCTCGAAACTTTGAAATTTATTCCCGCAATAAACAGGGTCGTGGCAAGAAAACCAAAAATAAAAAATCTCTTGAATACTACATGCCCGACCTAGCACGTCCCAACGTCCAGGGTCAGATCACAAAGCCAGTGTTTTTTCTAACCGGTCACTCGCTCGAATTGGGTACGCAGGACCAGATTCGTCGACAGACACTGGCCGAATGGCTCACCGCTAACGACAACCCCTGGTTCGCTCGCGCGTACGTCAATCGGATCTGGACAGAACTGATGGGGGCGGGGTTTTATGACACCGTTGACGATATCGGCCCGGAGCGAGATTGCACCAGCCCAGAAATACTCGCCCTGCTAGAAAAACAATTTATCGCGTCCGGCTACGACACGAAATGGCTCTTGCAAACGATCATGGACACCGCGGCATATCAATCGAAGTCGCCTGCAACGAGGACAGACTCCGAGGCGATTGCATCCCAACCGCTGAGGGGAGACGCAATCTTCAATAATCTGACCCAGGCCCTGGCAGTGCCAGGCTCGAATGGCAAGGGCACCAAGAATCAAAAGCGGTTGCAAAAAGCACGACAGCTTTTCGTTCAATCTTTTTTTTACGATCCGAGTCTTCCGCGTGCTGAAATTAATCCGACCATTCCCCAAGCCTTACTTTTGATGAACAGTCCCCAAATCAACGCATTTATTCGTGGCGACCGCGGGCAAACGATGCTCCGGAGACTCCTGGTCACGGAATTGGACAACGAACGTGTGGTGGAAACACTCTATCTGAAATGTTTGGGGCGATTCCCTGACGACGGGGAGCAGCGCACCTGTTCGCAACATATCGCATCCCAAGGAGATCGTGTCGAGGCCTGCGAAGATATTCTCTGGTCGCTTTTAAATACGGCAGAATTTCGACAGCGGAATTGAAGGAGTTTGAACAATGAATCGGATCAAAACAGTCAATGTGCAGCAGCGACTGCGTGATCGTCGCGCCTTCCTCCGCACCCTCCCCCCGACAATGGTAGGAGCCGGTCTGCTTGGTTGGCCCGAATCGCTCGCACTTGCTGCGGCAAAGAACAAAACGCGACAGCGTGCCTGCATCCTGCTATGGATGGCAGGTGGACCCAGCCCGTATGAAACGTTCAGTCCGATAGAAGCTCATGAAAACGGGGGAAGCACCCGATCAATCGCAACGAGCGTTCCGGGAATTCGTATCGCAGAGAATTTGCCTCACATCGCGTCCCGCATGGACGACTTCGCCCTGATCCGGTCCCTAACCAGTAGAGAGGGCAACCATAACCGTGCATCGTTTCTACTGCACACCGGTTATCTGCCGACGCCAACGGTGAAATACCCAGCGTTCGGCGCGGTTGCCGCTCAGCAGCTTGGCCGGGAGGATGGTGATCTTCCAGCTTACGTCCGGATTGGCAGTGGCGGACGACTGCGTGTGGGCGGCGGTTTGCTCGGCGCGCAATTTGACCCGTTTATTCATCGCTCGCCGAACAAGCCCCCAGGCAACACAGAACCGACGACCGATCGTCGTCGAGACCAGCGTCGACTTTCGCTGCAGGCGCAACTGCAAAAAGATCAGAAACTACCAATCGGCGCGCAAGAAGCACACCAATCGACTTACGACAAGGCATCGAGAATGATTCTCTCGTCCGAAATGCAGGCCTTCGACTTGACGAGCGAGGCAGATAACGTGCGCGGTGCCTACGGAGATTCTGATTTTGGCGCTGGATGTCTGCTCGCGCGCCGTTTGATCGAGTCGGGCGTAACGTTTGTGGAAGTAAATTGTCGAGGCTGGGACACCCATCAGGACAATTTTGCAAAGACAAAACAGTTGACCGAACAAGTCGATAGACCGACAGCGGCGCTCATTGATGACCTCAAGCAGCGTGGCCTTCTTGAATCGACACTCGTCGTCTGGATGGGAGAATTCGGGCGAACACCAAAAATTAACGCCCGCGGCGGACGAGACCACTATCCGCGGGTATTCTCGGCAGCAATTGCCGGGGGTGGAATCGGTGGCGGGCAAGTCATCGGCAAGGTGAGCCAAGATGGCGCGGAGGTTGCGGATCGACCGGTCAGCATTCCAGACCTTTTTCAGACTTTCTGCCGTGCGCTCGAAGTTGACCCGGAGAGCGAGAGTATCAGCAGCCTCGGCCGCCCCATTAAAGTTGTCGAGGAAGGCGCACCGATTGAGGAACTTTTCTAAACGTGCCTTTCACCTGCACATGCATTGTGGCTGGAAACGACGTCGGCTCGTCTTGCGTGGACCGGACCGGACAATCTTAGCGGTCTTTGCGACCCTCCGGTGTGACGGGTTTGCCCGCAGAACGGGGGGGATCGCCATGGGTTTATTCGATCAACGGGAGATCATGCATAAACTCCCTATTTTATTTAAATCCAGTTTGCATACCGCTCTATCGCCATAGCGGGGGGCACGCTACTCTACAGGCAATCTTAGGAACCGCGTAAGTTTTTGCCTTTTTCTTCTCCGATTTGTTGCCCTACGAATGTCTAGAGGGCTAAAGAGTTTGAGACGAGAATAGAGAAGCCTCGCTAGGATCCCCAC
>JAYYJN010000084.1:0-7153 GCA_036146215.1 Planctomycetota bacterium | reverse complement strand
CTGTCCTATCGTCGGCATGTTTCGAAAGAAATACCGGTGATCGGAGCCGACTTCTGTCACGAAATGCTCGTGTGCGGCACACATAAAGTCGTTGCGAATCAACCGATTCTCTGGGTGGAAGCAGATGCAGAGGCACTGCCGTTTCCGGATGATTCTTTTCAGCTTGTCTCGGTGGCGTTCGGGCTGAGGAATATTGCCGATACAGATCGCGGTCTTTCTGAGATGGCACGGGTCTGTGCACCGGGTGGTCAAGTTGTCGTCCTTGAATTTTCATCACCCACGTGGCAACCGTTTGCCATGTTCTATGGGGCCTATTTTCGCCATGTTCTACCTTGGATAGGGCAGCTTCTGGCTCGTAATCGTCAGTCCGCTTACAATTATTTGCCTGCAAGTGTCGGTGAATTTCCTCAAGGTGAAGCGCTCGCCGAGCGGATGCGTTTAGCGGGGCTGGTCGATATCCGCTATCATCCAATGACCTTTGGTGTCGCGACCCTATATCTGGCAAGACGAAAATGACGATGACCAAGAAACCGATTATCCTGGCAATCACCGGAGCGAGCGGAGCGATTTATGCGATTCGCTTGCTCGAAGTGTTATTGGCTGCCGGCTACGATGTGCACCTCACGATTTCTGAGTCCGGTCGTTTGGTTCTGGAGCAAGAGCTAGACGTTTCCGTCGATCTGGACAATTTTCAATCCGACAATCTTTTGCTGGGCGGCGCCGATTCGGGTGACAGTAAGCTGAGTATGTTGCGCCAGTTTGCGGGAATTTCTAGCGAAGACAGTAACGTGCTGGCTTTCGAAGTCGGCTCTCCCGGCAAAATTCACTATCATCACTTTGAAGACTATATGGCACCGATCGCCAGCGGGTCCTTCCTTACCTCGGGAATGATCATTTGCCCCTGCTCGAGCGGTTCACTGGCGGGAATCGTAAATTCCCTTTCAGAGAATCTGATCCATCGAGCTGCGCATGTCCACCTTAAGGAGCGACGCAAATTAGTTCTTGTCCCGCGTGAAACCCCCCTTTCTTCGCTCCAGTTGGATTGCATGAAGCGAATTTGTGAGGCGGGTGCGGTGGTGCTTCCGGCCGCTCCCGGTTTTTATCACGGAGTGAAGACGATTCAGGATTTGGTCGATTTTATCGTCGGGCGTATTTGCGATCAGTTTGAAATCGAGCATACCTTGATTCGTCGTTGGGGTGGCTAACCTTCCGGTATGAGCGATGATGCGGATCGGTTTTGCGGGTGCTGCCTCGAATTGGAAACGTGGCCCTGTTGTTAATTTCGGTGAATTAGAATAAGATCCGGTATGGCGATTCGACCCTATCTCGAACTGGTACGTTTCAGTCACACGGTGTTTGCGCTGCCGTTCGCGTTGACCAGTGCGTTATTAGCAACCTATCTTTATCCACTATCGGTGCCGGTGCTGTATTGGGTCGGCATTTTATTGGCCATGGTTTCGGGTCGTACCGTGGCCATGGGTTTTAATCGGATTGTCGATCGAGAAATTGATGCCAAGAATCCTCGCACGGCGATGAGGCATCTTCCGGCAGGGAGAATGCGGCTCGCAGCGGCTGTCGCCCTAACGCTGGTGTCGGCGGTTGCATTTGTCGCTTGCACGCTGTTGTTTCTGCCGTGCAACCCTTTGCCACTCTTGCTTTCAGTGCCTGTGTTGGCTTTTTTATGTGCCTATAGCTACACCAAAAGATTTACCGTATTTGCGCATTTCTATCTGGGCGCGGGGCTGATGCTTGCTCCGGTTTCGGCGTGGATTGCAATTCGCGGTCTTCAGGTAATGCAGAACCCCGCCGATCTATTGCCCGCCCTGGTACTCGGTGGGGGTGTATTATTTTGGGTTACGGGGTTTGATGTGATTTATGCCTGCCAGGATGCCGATTTCGATGCTGCGGAGGGTGTCTTCAGTATTCCGGGACGTTTCGGGATACCGCGAGCACTGCAGATTGCCCGCGCGCTGCACCTGGTAGCGGTTTTGTTTTTTGCAATGATGCCGCTTGTATATCCAGCATTGGGGTGGGTTTATTTAACGGGCGTAGCCGCCATTGCCCTGCTCCTGATATATGAACATGCAATCGTGCGACCGGATGACCTTGAGCGAGTAAATGTCGCTTTTTTTAACGTAAATGCAATCATCAGTATTGGACTGCTGGTCGTTACGGCAACCGACCTTTTTCTGGTCGCCAATTAAGTCCATGGCGGCTAAAATACTTCGGACACGAGACAAAATTCGGGAAAATTAACGTTATGCCGGCACGCGAACCGAACCTTGCTTCCATTTACGACAAAGTTGATGCCGGAGAGCGACTTTCGTTCGATGATGGACGATTCCTCTACGGGAATGACGTCCCGTTAGGTGACTTGGCTGTGCTGGCGAACCGGGTGCGGGAGCGAAAAAATGGGAATCATGCATATTACAACATCAATACTCACCTGAACCCGACAAACGTCTGTGTTTATCGATGCGTCTTTTGTGCATTTCGTGCCGATTTGCGGGATGATAAAGCCTACTTGATGAGTGATGAGGCGATCCTGGCTCGTGGTCGCGAGGCGGTTGAGGCAGGTTGCACCGAGATGCATATCGTCGGTGGACTTCATCACAAGATGAAGTATGAGTGGTACGTGCATGTAATCCGCATCCTGCACGAGGCCTTTCCCCGTCTGCACTTGAAAGGTTGGACGGCAGTTGAGATCAACTGGTTCGCCCATCTTACAAAGAAAACTTACGAAGAAATCATCACCGACTTGATCGACGCCGGATTGGGAAGCATGCCGGGTGGCGGGGCTGAAATTTTCCATCCCGAGGTCCGCGACCAATTATGCGAGCATAAAGCAGACGCAGGAAATTGGCTGGAGATTCATCGCACCGCCCATCGATTGGGGTTGCGCACCAATTGCACGATGCTCTACGGGCACGTTGAAAAGGATTATCACCGCATTGATCACCTGGTACGTCTGCGAGAGTTACAGGATGAGACCGGTGGTTTTCAAACATTTATTCCATTGGCATTCCATCCTGAGAACACCGGTTTATCCGACATCCGCAAACCGAGTGCAGCGATGGATCTACGGACGATGGCAATCAGTCGGCTGATGCTTGACAATATTGACCACATGAAGGCTTATTGGATCATGCTCGGTATCGAAACCGCGCAAGCGGCCCTGCACTATGGTGCGGATGATCTGGACGGGACGGTGCGGCACGAATTGATTTATCACGATGCTGGCGCTGAGACTCCGGAAGTTCTTTCGGTCGAATCGCTACGTCAACTGATTGAGGAGGCAGGCCGCGAACCGGTGGAACGCGATACGCTCTACCATCGAATCGATCGTTCGGGCGCGACCTGGGAAACAGGCGACGCGATTTTATCGACCTAGGCCCCGCCTTGAAAACTCTGAATGGCTGCCGGTAGCGCGGCTAGCAGATCGGACGCGATCAGGCTCACCTCCCCTTTTTTCTCGATTGCCAGGTCGCCCGCCAAGCCATGGAGGAAAACCCCCACACGCGCGGCGTCCCATGAAGACATGCCTTGCGCGAGTAGGCCTGTGATGACCCCGGTCAGCACATCTCCGCTTCCACCGGTCGCCATCCCCGGATTGCCGGTTGTGTTGTAATAACAGTGTGTGCCGTCAGTCACCAGGGTTCGATGTCCCTTGAGCACGAGGATGGCCTTGTGAGCCGCCGACCATGCGAGGACTTCCGCCTCGCACGTGCTGCGCGCTGGTGCGGTCGTCCCGATGAGTCGGGCCCATTCGCCTGCGTGGGGGGTTAGGATGCGGGGTGCTGAAGCAGTTTGCAGGATACGGTTTGGCGCTCCGGATTCGGCCAGTGCGTAAATCGCGTCGGCATCAACCACCGCCGGGACGGTAAGATCGGCAATCAGCTTTATTGCCAGTTCGGTCAAGCACCTGCTGCGACCCAGTCCGGTGCCGATAGCGACTGACGACATTGGACCGGCCAGCGAGAGCAGCTTCTCGGTTGCGCTGGGGGCGAAAAATCCGTCCTCGCCATCTGGCAATCCGCAAGTCATCACGCTGGGTTCAAAGGAGGCGACCACTGTTTGGCTACTTGCGGGTGTGGCAGCAGTGACCCGCCCTGCCCCGCTTCGCAATGCGGCGATAGACGCAAGACCGACAGCGCCGG
Source organism: Planctomycetota bacterium (assembly GCA_036146215.1). GTDB lineage: Bacteria > Planctomycetota > Planctomycetia > Pirellulales > UBA7805 > UBA7805. Next base: position 2,996 of record JAYYJN010000084.1, on the reverse strand, counting down.
CCATTCCTCGCCCTCCACCAATTAGCAGGGCCGATCCGAAATCTCCTTTATGGCTTTCGGCATGTCGCAGCGGCAAGGCGGGAAGCGAATCGGTCATGGCAACGTTTCTCTCTCACATTCGGCCGATTGTTGATAACGCAAGATTGCCATTTGTTTTGCGATAAGTCCGGCGATGTAACCTCCCTTGAATCCCGCGTCGATGTTCACAGCACTTACATTGGCGGCACAACTGTTCAGGACGGATAGCAAGGCGGCCACGCCGCCGAAATTTGCGCCGTAGCCGACGCTCGTCGGCACGGCGATAATCGGGCAGGCAAGATGTCCCCCGACAACGCTTGCCAGAGCAGCCTCCATACCCGCCACAACCACCACCGCATCAGCGCGGCGGAGAATATCCATCTGTTCGAGGAGGCGATGTGGACCGGCAACACCCACGTCATAAACCGCATCCACGGTTACCCCGACCCAGGACGCGGTAACGCAAGCTTCCTCGGCAACGGGCTGATCACTTGTTCCGGCAGAAACAACGCAGACTCGACCAAACCGTGACCATGGGGGCGTGCCGCCTTCACTGGACTCGCCGATACATAGCGTACGGGCCACCGGTCGGTGATCCGCCTCGGGAAATTGGTCGATCAGCGGCGCGGCCTGCTCTGGACTGATACGCGTGATCAACACTCCCTGCCCGTGCTCTCGCAATGAGATGGCAATTGATTTGAGTGCCTCAATCGATTTACCCTCGCCGAAAATGACCTCCGCTGTTCCGCAGCGATCAATGCGATCTAAGTCAAGATTCGCCTCTGTTAAGCGTGCGGTCGGCAAAGCCGTTACGCGACTGACAAACTGGTCAATTGAAATCTCGCCCGCAAGCAGTCCGCGGGCAAGTGACTCACTCTGGTTTTTATCCATCGACTCATCGTACTAAAGAGGGTCGGCAGTTGACAACGCGTTGTTTTTTAATCGCTTGGGCGTCGAATCGTGACTGACTTGACATGAAGGGCGTTGTTGCTGTCGAATTGCACAGTGAGTGGAATATTTCGCATGCCGTCACTCGGCTGTTCAAGGGAAAGAAATGAGTCGTTTTCAACTCAGACGCGATCGACTGCGACGTCGTTTTAAGAAATCAGGCGTTCGCGAATTTTTAGTCACTGACTTTACAAACGTCAGCTATCTGACTGGATTTTCGGGCGATGACAGTTTCCTGATTTTCCTTGACGATCGCGAGGTAATGCTTTCTGATCCGCGTTATACGACCCAACTTCAGGAGGAATGTCCAGGGCTCGCACTTGAAATCCGTTCGCCGGGCACGGCGATGTTTCAGTCGATCCGGAAAATACTAGGCAAGTCACGGCAGAGCAATGTGGGGTTCGAATCGGGTGGGATGACCGTGCAGATGCATCAGCGACTGGTTGAAGAGGTTCCCAAAGTCGAATGGGTGGGGTGCGGCGGCTTGGTTGAGTCGCTGCGGGTGATTAAGGATCGAGAGGAGGTTCGTGCGATCCGAAACGCGGTTGATTTAGCGCAGCGTGCATTCGCCGTGACGCGGTGTAGCCTTCGGGGAGATCAGACAGAGCAGGCAGTGGCTCACGGTCTGGAAAATCAAATCCGGTTATTCGGTGGCCGCGGCTGCAGCTTCCCTCCCATTGTGGCATGCGGTCCGCGGGCGGCTTTGCCCCATGCCACTCCGTCGGATGCGACCATGGACTCGCATGGATTGTTGCTGATCGATTGGGGGGCAGATGAGTTGGGCGGGTATAAGAGCGACTTGACGAGGGTCTTGGTGGCCGGTAAAATCTCGCCGAAACTCGAACGCGTGTATCGACTTGTGCTAAAAGCACAGCGGCGGGCCATTGATTCTATACGGCCCGGGGTGCTTTGTAGCACGGTTGATCGTACTGCACGGAAAGTCATTGAAGATGGTGGCTTTGGTAAGTTTTTTGGTCATGGCCTGGGTCATGGAATAGGTCTCGATATCCATGAGGGACCTCGTCTGGCCGGTGGTTGTGAACTACCCCTGAAGGCTGGGATGGTGGTTACGGTAGAACCGGGCATTTATTTGCCCGGCCTTGGCGGGGTGAGGATAGAGGACGATATTCTAGTGACCCGTGACGGGCATGAGGTGTTGTCCGATGTTCCCAAAGATTGGGATGATTCGCACGTCACGTTAGGTTGAGGCAGACAGGGAGAGCGACGATGACAGCTTCCGGTTCAGGCGATGTATTTGATGTTAAGAAGATACGTCGTCTTGTGCAGTTGATGAAAGATCATGACCTGGCAGAGGTCGACCTGGAACAGGGTGAACAGCGGATCCGGCTTCGACGAAACGCGGGTGGCGAGGTGGTTTATCAGCAACCTGTGCAGGCAGCGGTTCCAATGCCCCAGCCGGCCGTCACCGCGGACCCTGTGAAGGCAGAGTCTCCCGCGGCGGCATCGGATGATGCACTCACCGTTATCAAGAGTCCCATTGTCGGCACGTTCTATTCCGCTTCTGGACCTGACACCGAGCCTTTTGTCAAAGTGGGCGACCATGTGGGCCCGGAGTCCACGGTTTGCATCGTTGAGGCGATGAAGGTCTTCAATGAAATTCCCGCGGAGGTATCCGGCAAGGTTGCCGCCATTCTGGTTGCGAACGGTGATCCGGTCGAATTTGGCCAACCACTCTTCAAAGTCGATGTCTCATCATAACGCCCTATGTATAAGCGTATTCTGATAGCCAATCGCGGTGAGATTGCTTTGCGGATCATTCGCGCATGTCGCGAAATGGGTGTGGAGACGGTCGCTATTTTCAGCGAAGCTGACCGTGGTGCGCACTACCTTGACCTGGCGGATGAGGCATTCTGCGTGGGTCCCGCCAAGAGTAGCGAGAGCTATCTGAAAATTGATCGCATCATCAGTGCGGCAGAAGTCGGGAATGTGCAAGCGATTCATCCTGGTTACGGATTTTTGGCGGAGAATGCCCACTTCAATGAAATCTGTCGCAGTTGTCAAATTGATTT
>JAYYJN010000083.1:0-4135 GCA_036146215.1 Planctomycetota bacterium | reverse complement strand
TCTGCCAATATCTCTTCGAGTGCATTCGTCGCAAATTTGCCGCTTGAAGCTTCTTCTTCACTTGCTGTGGTCAAATTCGTCGCCAGTTCATGGTGCAAATGATCAACCAGTAATGCAGCAATCTGTTGACGCTCCGCCATGCTGCGGGTCGGCATCACCGATTCATAGGTAGTAATCGCATTACAGGTTCCCATTTCACTGAGCAGGTGCTTAAACCCCAAGGCAAGATCCACCCCCTCATAAATTGCGATTTCCAACACACTATCGATGGTCTCCGCATTAACTTCCAACGATCGTAATGCAATCCGCATTGGCTCATGATCTTCTAACGTGCGAAGATACATCCACGCCTCGCGGAGTTTTCCATCTTCCAAAAACAGTCGACCCGTTTCACCGCAGACCTGGAGATAACTTTTCTCAAGCTGGTCCCGAATATGCTGAGGCAGCCCATCGGTCTGAAACGGACTCGCTGTAGGCAAACCGGCATGAAACCGGCACTCCATGAGCCGCGCCTCGAAATATTCGTGATACCGACCTTGAGCACGAAATTGTGAAGCCAGTTCGCGAAGCGCGTGCTCCGGGCCCGGGTCCCGAACGCCGTCGGCAAGTTTGCGAAAATCACTCTCGGAGATCGACTGCGGGGAATCAATCATGTGGCGAATCAGATCCTCGGTAGGGGGCTGTTATTCAATTGAAACGTTGTTTTCTAAATCTGTGACGGTGATCATTCTGGCTGCCTTGGCATCCTACACCGCTGGTGGCCGATCTACAATTAGATAGATGTATTTCAAATGCAAAAGGGACACAAGTTCGCATCACAGACGATGCTGCCATGGTCACACATTCACAACTTGCTCTCTGACTCTTTCGATAAAATCAATGGGCGAAGATAATGTGCGTCGAACACCAATCGCATCCCGTGCATCTGGAGCTTTTTCCATGCGTGCCCAGCCTTGCTTGCTCGCCACCGCATTGGCCTTCGCGATCACCATTGGTCTCACCGGCCCAACCGGCTTGGCGATGGCTCAGAATTCGGAAACGACCACTCCCAACTTTGTGGTCGTCCTGGTTGATGACTTAGGGTGGAAAGACTTGGGCTGTTACGGGGCGAGCTACTATGAAACGCCTCATATTGATCAACTCGCCGCCGACGGCGTGCGCTTCACCGAAGCATACGCAGCGGCAGCCGTCTGCTCACCAACCCGGGCCGCCCTACTTACCGGCCGCTATCCGGCCCGCATCGGCATCACCGACTGGATGCGAATGGCCCCTGAAGGCACCCGTACCGATCGAAGAGATCCACCAACGGACGCCTATGAAAATGTGGGCGAGGGACTCCTGACACCGAGAAATCCTTACCGCATGGAACTCGAGGAGCAAACCATTGCCGAGTTGTTGACCGAGTCAGGATACATCACCGGTCAGGTCGGCAAATGGCATTTGGGGGCTGAACCATGGTACCCCGATAAACAGGGCTTTGCATTTCATCGTGGGGGTTCAGATCTAGGACAGCCGCCCAACTATTTTTTCCCCTTCTCGCCCAAGAGTTCTCATCGCCTTTCGGGATTTGAGTCCGGTCCTTCCGGGCAATATCTTACCGACCGTGAAGCGGAAGAGGCGACCGCTTTCATTCGCCGCAATCACGCAAAGCCATTTTTCCTCTTCCTATCGCATTACGCAGTTCACACTCCGATCCAGGCGAAAAAAGATCTCAAAGCACACTTCGATAAAAAGCCCCGAAGTGACCAAAAGAATCCCGCTTATGCGGCGATGATTGCCAGTGTCGATCAGTCGGTAGGCCGTGTCCTCGCCGAGCTGGACGCCCAGGGGCTGCGTGAAAATACACTAGTAATCCTAACCTCCGACAATGGGGGATTGGCGAGTGTGACCAATAACGCGCCACTCCGCGGCGGGAAAGGAAATCCGTACGAAGGTGGTATTCGCGTGCCGCTGATCGCCCGCTGGCCGGGAATGATTCCCGCCGGCAGCACTTCGAATGTACCAGTAAGCAGCATTGACATTTTCCCGACGATGCTTGATGCGGCGAGCCTGCCGATTCCGGAAGAACCACCGATCGATGGAGAGAGTCTCCTGGGTGTCATGGAAGGCCGTGATGAACTGACGCGAGAAGGGCTGTTCTGGCATTTCCCGCATTTTCGCGGGCGCGACGCCACGCCCTACAGCATGGTGCGGCAGGGTGATTATAAATTGATTCGTTTTTATGATGATGGCCACCTCGAACTTTACGACCTGGCACACGATCCCAGTGAGCAGCAGAATTTGGCAACCCGCGAACCAGAGCGGGCCAAGCAACTTGACGTATTGCTGTCCAAATGGCTATTGGGGGTCGGTGCCAAAATTCCGAAACCGGCTCCCGGACCAGAAGATAGGGCCCAGACAAATTAAATCGCTGGCAATCCCGGAAACAATTCCTGTGCTGCATTCCGCGATAAACCAGTTCTGTAAAACTGCATGAGCGAAACTTCCCCTCTCGATTGGCTGCGCATTGCCTTGGAGCAATGGGACGAACAGCATCTTCGTCGCCGACTTCGGGTGCGATCCGGTCCACAGAAACCAACACTCACATATGGCGAAAAGACATATGTTCACTTTGGCGCAAATGACTATCTGAATCTGGCAAGTGATCCGCGAATCGCGCAAGCGGTATGCACAGCGGTGAATCAACACGGTTGGGGCAGCGGCGCCAGTCCACTCATCAGCGGACACACCGAACAGCATCAAGCATTGGCTCATGCACTGGCGCGATTCGAGCAGGCTGAAGCGGCGTTGCTTTTCACCTCCGGTTTTGCTGCAAACGCCGGAACGATTCCGGCATTAGTCGGCCCAGATGATTTCATTTTTGCCGACCAAAAAAATCATGCCAGCCTGATTGATGGTTGCCGACTTTCGGGTGCATCGATCTCTATCTACCGCCACGGTGATGTCGACCACCTTGAATCGCTGCTGCAACAATCGACCCATCGCGGCAAACGACTGATCGTCACCGACAGTCTTTTCAGCATGGATGGCGATTTTGCCCCGCTGCAACAAATCGCACCGTTACGCGAACGCTTCGACTGCATGCTGCTGATCGACGAAGCCCACGCAACCGGAGTTTTCGGTGACTCCGGACGAGGTGTGGCCGAACGAATGGGTGTCGAATCATCCATCGATATTAAAATAGGCACACTCAGCAAGGCGCTTGCCGGGTGTGGTGGATTTGTTTGTGGAGAGCAGCGGTTAATGGATTGGCTAGCCAATCGAGCCCGCAGCTACGTGTTCTCGACCAGTCCGCCGGCGGCGGCGGTTGCAGCAGCCGAAACTGCACTCGATATCGTGAGTCAGGAACCAGAGCGGCGGACATTGCTCCTTGAGCGAGCCGGTGTCCTACGCGAGGCGGTGCGCGAGTTAGGTTTTGACATTGGGGAGACCACAAGTCAGATCATCCCTTTGCGGGTCGGTTCCGCAGATCGCGCTATGCTCTTCGCCGAGCAATTGCTGGAAGCCGGATTTTTCGTGCCTGCCATCCGGCCGCCCTCAGTTCCTGAAGGGGAGTGTCTGCTACGCATCAGTCTCTCTTACGGGCATAACGAGTCAACGATCAGCAATCTTATCGATGCGTTAAGCCAACTCGCCCTCAAAAGTGCAGTCTGAGGACAGCTGAGCCTGGTGGCCGTTGGGTGGCCGTTGGCATTGTGGCTGATGCAGTGGCACCGGTTCGAATTTGCTCTAGGTTGTGCCGACCCCCAAAGCCTACAATCATGCCGGGTTCAGTTCCTGTAGCGAGACGTGTGGTGCGGCAAACAATTGACCGAATAGTACTGCGATCCACCTCCCTTTCAGGCCGCCTGATTCTTGGCGTCGTCATTTTGGCCGCCGCCTCAGCGAGCCATGCTGCGGAGCAGCAGATCGAAATGTCGGAATCCGATGCGGAGCTTCGCGGTGACGCGACCATCTGTGATATTACGTTTCTGGATTCGCATGTGGGCTGGGCGGTCGGCGAGCGTGGCGCTATCTGGCACACGAGCGACGGTGGCATGCAATGGAACACACAGGAAGCACCAGTCGAATGCACACTGCACAGCGTCTCGTTTGTTGACGCCCGCATCGGATGGGCAGCTGGCGGATGGACCGA
>JAYYJN010000082.1:0-5494 GCA_036146215.1 Planctomycetota bacterium | reverse complement strand
CTTGCAATTGCAGGAATGGCGATTGGTGTAATTATCAGCAATCGACGTTTGAAAGGCTCATGTGGTGGGCTCGCTGGTCGTCAAGACCGTGAGGGTAACTCCGTATGCGAAATGTGTACCGACCCGTCTCCGGAGTGTGATGGAGTACCCGCTGCAGCGGTCAACGATGACGTTTAATGGCAGATGCTGAAAATAGGATAGCGCGGCCGTGACAATCCGATAGCGAGAGACGCATTTTTCGGTCCATTGCGAAATAGTCATTGATCCGCGATTATGGTCGGACCGTGGCCTTAAAATTTTTAACCGCTTTTACGCGAGAGAGCTGTGTCAAATATGGAAATAAAGAAGACCGATGTCGAAGCTGTGCTTGCCGAGTTCAAGGACCCAGAGACGGGTCGAAGTGTGACCCAACTTGAGCAAGTTAAATCGATTGAAGTCAATGCAGACACCATATCAATCAACCTCGCGCTTACATCCCACAGTGCACCCATTTGGGAGGAGACACGCAATCAGTTGGAATCATTGCTTCGCGATCGCATTTCCGGCATTGCACAGGTTCGAATCGAGATCAGCGAGCATGAAAGACCACCGGTCAAACTCGGGCAAGTTGGCCTCACGGCCAAGAGCGTCATTGTTGTCGGTTCAGGTAAAGGAGGCGTGGGTAAAAGCACGATTGCAACCAGCTTGGCGTTAGGATTACAGCGGGCAGGTTGCAAGGTGGGATTGATGGATGCCGACGTCTACGGACCGAGTATTCCCCACTTATTGGGTGCGTCAGGCCGACCGGAAGTCTCAGAGAAGCAAATCGGGTCGGATGATGAGGGAAAACCAGTTGTCGCACGGCGTATTACACCCATTGATGTCGGGGGACTCAAGGTAATATCGATCGGTTTTCTCGTGCCGGCAGATAAAGCTGTGATCTGGCGGGGGCCGATGTTGCATGGTTCGATCACCAGTTTTCTCCGTGACACGGATTGGGGCCCTCTCGATTACCTGGTGATCGATATGCCACCCGGCACCGGCGATGTGGCGTTAACCCTCTCGCAGACACTGCCACCGACCGGTGCGGTGATCGTCTGCACACCACAGGATGTCGCCTTACTGGATGCCGTTAAAGCCATTCGCATGTTTCAGGAAGTGCGAATTCCAGTATTGGGCATCGTTGAAAACATGAGTTATTTCCTTTGCCCGGATAACGGAAAGCGATATGACATTTTTGGGAATGGGGGCGCGAAGAGAAAGGCAGATGAGTTCGGCATTCCTTTTCTGGGTGAAGTTCCAATCAACATTCAGTTGCGAGTGAATGGAGATGAGGGGAAGACGGGCGCAAACTTTGATATTTCTGAAGTGTCTTCTCCGTTGGAAAATATGTGCACTCAATTGGTGCGAGAAATTGCATCTAAACACCAGGAAGAGCCGCCCCTACCGAGTCTCTCGGTGCTTTAATGTTGAGATGACGTTCTCGGTGAAGTCTCGCCATTAGGAAAGATGACTGTTGCAAAAGCAGTCAACTCGGCGAAGCTCGCTTTGGATGCGATAGATGAAATTGCACAAAATAAAAACCGCTCAGCCCAAAGGCCGAGCGGTTCTTTTTTTCAGAGGCTAAACTTCCGGATCAATTCCGTCCATCCGCCCTATTTTGCAAAGAGTTACCGCTTCTTCTTCTTAGCGGCTTTCTTCTTGGCCTTTTTCTTTGTGGCCTTTTTCTTTGTGGCCTTCTTCTTCACGGCCTTCTTCTTTTTCTTCACGGCCTTCTTCTTCTTCTTAACGGCCTTTTTCTTCTTCACGGCCTTCTTCTTCTTCTTTACGGCCTTCTTTTTCTTGGGTGCTGCCTTCTTTTTGGCAGCCTTTTTCTTCTTCTTAGCCACAGTTCGTCCTCCGTATTAAGTTCTCAGTGAGATCCGTCTCGACACCGCCCCAACAAAGGCCGTTGCCCATCACGTGTCCCACCATGACTAAGAGCCACTTTTCTAAGGCTTGTGTTGCGGGGAGCTGACTCAACTCCCTCAAAGTTATTTAATCAACACAGCCGACCATGGCTCATCAACCCTAAAACAGTTGAAGCTGAATTTATATCAACAAACAAGAATCCAACTTCGTCCGGAATTTTCTCTATCTTATTCAACGCGTCAAGACCTTCTTGCAAAAAAAATAAAACTTTTGTGTTTTCGTGGAAATGATTTTGATCGCGATCGTGCAAGATCGACAACCTGTGAAGCGGAAGTGCGCCGTGCTTTATTCTAAAGAGACCAGTCATTCAATAGGTCGTTGCATTCCTTCTGAACGATCTTATTCTGGGTGATGTATCGCGCGTTTTCGCAAAATATTAATAAAGAGTTTTGTTTTTTAAAAATAAAAAACAATCAAATATCGCCGTTTTTTGTCACCTTTCCTCTTCGAAGCCAGTTTTTTCACCTCCCCTCAAAGCGGCGTGAACATATAGAAACCGACACATTTGACCCTTGAAACATTTACAAAATCGGTGCGGAAAAAAGACATCTAGTGAGGGTATGCCGAGGCCTGTGTGAAGCAGAAGTTGTTTCAAGTGCTCGCAAGCAAAGCGTCGAAGCGTGAGTAAATTTTTTTTCTTTTTTTTCGACGATGGCTCATTTTTCTGCGACCGGGGCGTTTGATTTGCGTTGGTCGCCCGCACGCTCGCATTGCACTCTTGAGTGAATGATGTGGTGGTTTTTCCTTGCAACTCCAAATAAGACATACACGAAAGCACCAGGTATGAAGTATTTTAATCCTGGAATAAGCAGTTCGTGCTGTTGATCGAGGTGTAAATCGCTACTTTTGCTTCCGTCCCGTACTCGACCAACTGCCATATCACCATGGCCGCCCACCTGAACTGCCGCCGGAGAATTGTTGCAGCAGGTTATAGCTGCTGTATCCGAGGTATCCGAACATGAATGCCAAGTAGATTTCGCGATTCATAAGGCAGAGAACAACCACTCCACCAGCTGTAATAATCGAAATCCATAGTGATTGTTCGATGCCGCGAGATCGATTTCCCTGCAGGCAGAGTTCACGCGTAATTTGCCCACCGTCGAGAGGGTAGATCGGCAACAGGTTCAATAGGCCCCAGAGGATATTGATTTGCCAGAGATACCAAATAAGTGTGTTGACGTTCCCTGATTCAAACGGGAAGAAAAATGCCCACGGTGGAAAAAGGCTGTGGAATCCGAGCGATGGTGTGTTGGGTAGAATTTGGACCTGGTGACCACTTGCCTGTACCGCTGCCATGATTGCCGCGATGAAAAAAAATCCTGCCAACGGACCAGCAAAAGATATCAGGACCTGACTCCGCCAGTCGTGGCGTGTCGGTTGATAGGAGGCGAGCCCTCCAAAACTGTACAGCGTGATCCAGGGTCTCCAGCCATAGGCGAGTGCCACCAATGCATGACCCAACTCATGAACCAGAATCGACACGAAAACGCATCCGACCCAAATAAGAAGATCTATCGGTGGCGTCTCACCGCCACTGCTAATTCCGAGAAGCACGGCGATCACCCAGAACCATGGATGCACCCGGACTGGGATACCGAAAAGTTGGAATCGTAAGTCGTATTGCGTTTGCGGAGGTTCACCGAGCAGCATAATTTGATCCGGACAATGCCTGGGTTCTATGGCCTGAGTTCTATGGACCCGTTAACCGGTCGCCATGTCTTTTAAACCAGGCTTTTATTTAATGGTGTAAAAATGGTTGGTACCGTCGCAGTGAGTCGCGAGTCTTTTGGAAAGTGAGGGATCGGAGGGGAAGTTGGCTTTGCCTCAAGGGCTTCCAGGATATATTCTGCCGCCCTTGCAGAGGCACCACCGTGCGCGACTGCTGTGCGAATATGCCGCAATTGCCCAAGGCATTGCTCTCTTTGTTCAGGGTGCTTCAACCAGCGGGTGATATGCCGCGCAATTTGGGGTGATTTATCTTGACTGGTGACAAATTCCGGAAAAGGAATTTGGTCCCATCCACTTCGATCCGAGTCGAAATGCCGCGGTCGATGGGCAAATGGTTCATCGGCAAGCATGTTGACGAGTGTGATGTATTTGATGCGGAATTGTAATAATGGAGAGATTGACTTGATCACCGCGTAAAACCATTTCGGCACCCAGTAGAGAACGACCGTTGGTTTTAAATGATAGAGCAGTTCCAGAGAAACCGATCCTGAGCATGCCATGGTGCAATCGCTTGCAGCAATCAATTCAGGAGTGCGTCCGACAAATGTTTCCATCGGAAGACCACTTTGCGTGATCAATTCCCTGGCCCAGTCTGCATGAGCAGACTTAAAACTTGCCACGACAAAGCGTGCCGAAGGTATTTCGTCGGCAACCATGCGTGCGGCCTTTAAAAACCACTTTAAGTTATGTTTCACCTCCTGGGTTCGCGATCCCGGAAGAATTGCTATCAATGGACCCCCACCATTTTTCATCTGCTCGATAAAATTCTTGTCGAGGCATTCATTTTCGAGTTGGTCAAAATAAGGGTGCCCCACAAACGTTGCATTGCAATCCCTGTCTCGGAACCATTGTTCTTCGAAGGGAAGCTTACACAGCACAAGCTCCACAAGGTTACGCATTTTTCGCACTCGCCAAGGAGCCCATGCCCAGATTTGTGGCGTACCATAATAAAATACCGGAATTCCGTGGGCCTTGGCTCGACGCGCACTCCACCAATTGAAGCCCGGATAGTCGATCAATACGACCGCGTCTGGTCGCTGATGCCGAAAGTAGCGATCTGCACGACTCACAAGTTTCCAGAAAGTCACCAGGTGTCCCAGAACCTGGGTGATTCCCATCACTGCCAACTGCGTGAGGTCTTCATGCAGGGCACAACCGGCACGTGCCATTCTTGGGCCACCATAGCCTACCATCTCAATGGCTGGATTTCGTTGCAGCATTTTTCGGATTAAGTTGCTGCCATGAAGATCTCCGCTCGGTTCCCCGACGGAAAAGAAAATTTTCATGCTCTGAAATATTCCCGATGCAATGAGAAAATACGAGGTTTAAAACCTGAAAATTAAGTATGGCAAAACCACACCAAACGACAAAGAGCAGCTTTTATTGACCCTGTCACGCAACGCAACCAGAGCGAATCATTAGTTAATAAAAGGGGGAGTCTTGGCCGTGATTCGAGTCATGATTTGTGAGGCGAGGGATGACGATTGCGGTCGATATCGGCCAGGTCAAACTGCCATCAAGCTGCCATCAAAGCTGCAATGCTGCAATGCAGTCGAGTGGAGCGATGAAACGGGGCCATGTGCTTCACCAAATCATGTGTCCAAACACGTGCTGCACTAAACATTTATCAAGCTACGCCCCCGCGCGACTCGAAGCGGATAATTTTCGGTGTATCGATCAGCTACCGATGGAGGACGGCGCGGCCCGATGACGTTGAACCCACCCTTAAGCTGGCAAACCATCCCGCTACTGCGGGCTACTGCTCGCTACAAAGGCCCCTATTTTACCAGTGCTATCCGTTTTAAGCCGGAGCCAG
>JAYYJN010000081.1:0-2653 GCA_036146215.1 Planctomycetota bacterium | reverse complement strand
GGAGGTGCCCGCATACCGGTTTCGACCTGGAAATCAATATCGCAAAGCGTCGCCGTCCAGTTACCGTGCGGGTTATCCTTCGAAATTCCGCTTGCGCAGTTGGAACGAATCGACTTTTCACAAGACAAGGTGACCTATCTGTCCGACATGACCCCGTTGATAACAGAGTTTTCACCCTATCTTTCGGCCGGAAAGCTTCGCCCCTTGCTGGAGAGGTTTTACGGTGTGCCGCAGGATCGTTCCGAGTCGTCGTCGCAAGAGTATGCCGAACGGCGGTTTGAAATCGCGACCAGTCCGATGGTCGTCGACTCATCTTCGCAGGAGGGGTCTTTGGCGACCGAGTCATATACCGAAGGTCTTTCACTCCGAAGCAAATCACGCTTGGTTTACTCACTGCCACCGGAATCCCGCCGGTTTGAGGCACGCGTCGGAATTGATGCTGGCAGCAGGCACCTGGGCAATGTGCAGTTTAGCGTACTGGGTGACGGACGCGTGCTGTATGAAGCAGAGATTTCGGGCAACACCGGGCCGCGCGATGTAAGTGTGCCGGTTGCAGGTCTTCGCCGTCTCGAACTGATTGTCGATTATGGTAAAAATCAGGATGCGGGAGATCGTTTGAATCTTTGCAACGCGCGGATCGTCAAATGAAACAGTATCCCTTGAGTAGACGCCGGAGAGAGAGTCAAACCGAGTCTGAGCGGCGGCTGCTCGATTACTACCAACGCGTTTGTGCCATCTTGGCGTTTGCCGCTGCGATTGTATTTTGCATTTGTACGACCGCGACGGTCCATACTTATGCAGCGGAAGTTCCGCCGGCAGTGCTCAAAGCAGAGGCTGACCGGATCGATGCGGTGCGGCGGGCATCGGCCAGCACACTCGCCATTTTCGGCCCGTCTGGTGGCGGTGGCGGTTCGGGCGTCGTGATCTCACCCGATGGATACGCGCTGACTAATTTTCACGTAACGCAACCGCTCGGCAATGCGCTGAAGTGCGGGATGAACGATGGAAACCTCTACGATGCAGTGATCGTGGGGATCGATCCGACCGGAGATGTGGCCTTGATCAAATTGTTTGGCCGCGATGACTTCCCCGTGGCTCAGTGGGGAGACAGTGATCAGGTACGAGCCGGCGACTGGGCACTGGTGATCGGAAATCCTTTTTTGTTGGCGACCGATTTCAAGCCGACTGTCAGTTATGGTTTGATTTCCGGCGTCCACCGTTATCAGTATCCGGCCGGAACATTACTCGAGTACGCCGACTGCCTGCAGACCGATGCGGCTATCAATCCGGGGAATTCGGGCGGCCCTCTGTTCGATGCGAAGGGAGCATTAATTGGCATCAATGGTCGAGGCTCTTTCGAAAAACGAGGGCGAGTCAATGTGGGTGTTGGCTATGCAATTTCGATCAATCAAATCAAAAAATTCCTGAGCTACCTCCGGAGCGGTCGGATCACCGATCACGCAACGCTCGGTGCCCTGGTCAGTAGTGATGAAGATGGCCGCGTGGTGGTGAGCGATATCCTGGAGACCAGCGATGCTTACCGGCGTGGATTACGAATCGATGACGAAGTGGTACAGTTCGCAAATCGTCCGGTACGCACCGTGAACGAGTTTAAGAATATTCTCGGCACACTCCCCCGGCTTTGGCAGGTTCCGCTCGAATATCGTCGAGGGGGTGAAACCCGCACCATTCAAGTTCGGTTGGCTGGGGTTCATGGCCCAGGTGAATTATCAGAGCGTTTGATGAAGAAGCGTCCTTTGGGTCCTGATGGTAAGCCCCCGCAGCCCAATCCGCATGAAGTGGCCCCCTCGAAGATGCCTCCGATCGTCAAATCACATTTCGAACCCAAGGAGGGTTATGCAAATTACTATTTCAATCGACTTGAGCAGGAGCGGATTGCCGAGGCATGGGCTCCGGATCGCGAAGGTTGGGCGGAAGTAGCAGATTGGCGCATTGAGGGCACCTTCAGTGACGGATTGTCACGTGATCCATTTAAAATTGAATTGCGAGAAAAAAACGGCAGCGCTGATTTACCGCATTACCAAGGCCGAGCCGATTTTCGCGACTCGCTTTTTGAATATCTTGATCCACCTGGAAGCGGAGGTTTGTTGGTCGCGTTGCATCTTTGGCAACGATTGCTGCAGCGTGGCGTTGCTGATTTCGGTGGCATTGAGTATGTCGGCCGCGTACCCGATGTTGAAACGAGCGCACCGCTCGATTTGCTTCGAGCCTTTTACGGCGGTGTGGAAGTTCGCTTTCTCTTCGACCCGCAGAGCGGACAACTTGAGCGGCTCGAGATGTTTGTCGAGGAAGATCTCGATCCGTGTGAAATTCGATTTGAAGAATACCGGTTGGATGCGGGAAAACGGTTACCGCAAAAATTACGAGTCCGGCATGGCGATCAGGATTACGGGACATTCGAAATCAAGCAAATTACGCCCATCCCAGCAGATATACCATGAAGTCTGATTTTCAGAAGTTAAAATGGCTCGGCATTTCGATGACTCTTCTCGTAGTTGCTGCCGGGTCGGTGCATGCAGTGGGTGGGTCGTTTGCTGAATTGGTGAATCAGGTTCAGCCGAAGATGGTGAAACTTTACGGTGCAGGTGGGCTTAAAGGCCTGGAAGCCTACCAAAGCGGTATCGTGATTTCG
>JAYYJN010000080.1:0-8237 GCA_036146215.1 Planctomycetota bacterium | reverse complement strand
AACGCGAGGGGCAAATCGGCAAGCACGCAAGTTGCGCTGCCAGTGCGATACGAATGCATTTGCTCGAGTCTCCGGTAATTTCTGTCGGAATGGGTTTGGAACGATCGAAATTAACGTTTTTGCCACCGATACAGTTTCGCTGTTCTGTTTGGCTGAGCTGACCTGTTTGCTCGTTTTTGCCCCGCGTGAACGTGTGCTGCGACATCCAAACGGTTGCCGCCCGCGTGGCGGTGAGCGCCGAGTATTCCACCACAACTTTTGCAAGCATGATCTGGCCGATCTGGATGATCGCCATCATGATCATAATAAACAGGGGTAAGGTCATCACAAAGCTGAGGCTCTGGACGCTGCCACGTTCATCCTGATGCAGGCCCGCAAATCCGCGCGGACGGCGTTGAGCGCCGCTGATCGCTATAAGGAACCGTAGTCCGCCGAAAAGGATGGCGACGATTGTCACGCAGACGAGCCAATAAAACGCCACTTTTTCAAAAACCATGCTTAAATCCAACCAAGGCGGTCAAGGAGATTGAAATACACAATAACCGCGGCGAGCAGGGCGCTTGGTGCGAGGTAGAGTGGTTTTGCTCCTACGCTCTCTTCGTTCTCTTCGCGTTCGATGGTTTGCAGCAGAATGATCGTGCGCAGACGCTGGAAAAAACGAGTGACCAACGTTCGGAAATTAACGGTCCAAAGGATGGTCATCAGGCCCAGTCCGCCACCGATGATGAAGGTCCAGAGCATTGCTTCAATACCCTGCTCCAAGCCAAGGAAAGCACCGAGCATTGCAATCAATTTGACATCGCCACCACCAATGCTGAAAAAGACATAACAGACAATCATGATCGATCCACAGACGAATAACCCGACGGTAGCATCGCCCAATTCAATCGGTCCGAGTAATCGTTCCATTGACTCGCTGCCTCCCCAGTAACTATTGACGGACGCGATCAGCAGCGCAATACCAATCCCTGAGTAGGTGTTGCCATTGTGGATTTTATGGGTGCGCAGATCGGTCCATACCGCAACCGCCAGAAGCAAAAACATGATTGCGGCAGTCAGCATCGATTGCCTTATCCTCCCGTGGTGGTACCGCCCGTAGTACCACCGGAACCATTCACGTTTTCAATGCCGCCCATCAGGTCTTCCATGCCTTTGTGGAAAATTTTGTCGCGGATCATCGGCCAGCCCACCTTGAGTACGAAAATAAGCACGGGCACCGCAATCGCCGCCACAACCAGAATGGTTTCAATGGAAACAGCGCCACGCTCATCCTGATGGATCCTTTTGAGTAAATTGCCGAAAGAAACTCGCGTTGGTTGATACATTTTCGTTATCCTTTCTCGAGAAATGGTAGTTGTTTTGCCTGTGTTTGACTGTGACTGTAAATGAGGTAAGGCGGTTACATGAATGGCCATGCAAGAAAAACAGCAAGCATTTCGTATACAAGTTGCATGATCCGACTCCCCATTCCAATCACTACTGCTGCAATCGGCAAGATGACACCGAGCACCAACACAAAGTCGAGTGTGGCAGCACCGCGTCTGGTCGGAGCGGACATTCGCCGTCGCCTGTACCGATTATGAATGTGTCGCAAGCCTTTTTATCCTTCAATTAATTTTGCCACAGGTTTTCGGTGTACCGGATTCGATTATGCATGCCTGCCTCGATCGGTTCGGCGGCAAATGTTGGTGCATGACCGGTTCGCTCAAGCGTCATCTCTAACATGCCCTCCGTGTCTTTGCCATGCATCCGTGTCTTGTAAAGGTCTTGCACTTGATAGTGGTTCTGATCGTCCAGGCCGAATGCCTCACTTACCCGAGTGACTTTTCGCGATCCGTCTTCGGAGAATCGCGTAATTTGCACGACCACATCAATCGCTGATGCGACCTGTGCCCGCGCCACATACACCGGTATCTCAATATCGCTCATCAGCGACAATGTTTCCATGCGGATGAGAGCATCCCGAGCCGTGTTGGCATGCACAGTGGAAAGACTGCCGGCATGACCGCTGATCATGGACTGCACCAAATCGAGCGCCTCGCCTGATCGAACTTCACCCACAATGATGCGGTCAGGCCGCATGCGGAGTGAATTAATAAATAGTTGCCGAACGCTCAAGCGGCCCCTTCCCTGGCGGTCACCCTGCTGCGCCTCAAGGTACAAGCAATGCTCCTGTGGCAACCTAAGTTCCGACGTGTCTTCAATGACGACGATCCGTTCGTCCTCGGGTACGCTCTCGCATACCGCGCCCAGGAACGTTGTTTTTCCCGTGCCCGTGCCGCCGGAGATCAGGATGTTTTTTCTCAGCCGCACGCAGATATCCAGGAATTCACATACCTCAGGTGATATGCTGCCGAAGTCTACGAGATCGGACATCGTGTAAGCTTTTTTTGAAAATTTGCGGATCGTTAAATAGGTTCCGGTACGCGCGCTCGGGGGAATGATTGCATTGACTCTTGAGCCGTTCGGCAGGCGGGCATCGAGAATCGGCCGCTCTGGATCAATTTCCCGCCCCACCCATTGCGCGATATTATGAATCGCAGAAACCAGGGCGTCGTCGCTTTCGAAGCGAGCTGTCGTGAGTTCAATTTTGCCTCGTCGCTCGATGTAAATCTGGTCGAATCCGTTGACCATGATTTCCGTGACGCTCTCATCGTCCAGTAGCTCGCCGATCGGAGCAAGAAAATATTCCACGCTCGAGGCATAGATCGTTTCGCGACTCATGGAAGCCACCAGTTCGGTTTCATATTTCGGGGATTCAGCAGTGTTTTTGGCTGACGTTGGTTGAATTCTCATCCTGCTCGCTTTGTATCCACCGGTCAAGCGGAAACCGGCAGGTCTCAGGCTATATCAAACACCATGGGGACCAGAAGGTTCCGCGGACGTAAAAAACTGATGATAATTGGAGAAAATCAGCATTTTTTGCGTTTTTCTATTGCCCTCGAAATCTCAGGCTACGTGCTAGGTGCAAGTCGATCGATACCAGTGAGGCGGCGCCCTCCGCAATTCTCTGCCGGCATGCTGCTGGTCAGGACCGCCCGCCCTCGTAATACTGATGGACATTACCCCGGTTGATGCGTTGCGTGGCCATTTGTGGCGATGATTTATCAAATTGCTGTCCCCGTAGCTCAATTGGATAGAGCGTCGGCCTCCGGAGCCGAAGGTTAGAGGTTCGAATCCTCTCGGGGATACTCGGCCACTTTCCTTAATTTAAAATGGAATTTAAGAATGTCGCAAACGCTCTCTGATTGAGCCGCACTAATCGCCGACATGACACGATTAAATTATTGGATTCACTTGGAAAATCTACTCAGGCAATAGGTTTCAATCTGGTGCAACACGCGACCAAAACGGACAGCCTGTGGGGGCAACTAGCGCGGGGATTCAAGCGCAATCGCTGGGTTGTTTCCGCCAGCATCCGCTATCTTGAGCGGCGGTGTCGTGACGTTCGTTCATTCGCTTTTGTCGCATCGACCGGTCGGTCGGGCACCACTACGCTGGCTCGTCTCTTCGAGGGTCTTCCTAGCTGTGTTGCATTGCACGAACCATATCCGGCCATGAAGAGCGATTATGCGACCGATTCCCGTGACGATGAGAAATTGCAACGCGAGCGATTTGAAAAAGTGAAGCGATTTCACATATTGAGGGCGGCAAGTCAGTTAGACTTTTACCTCGAGACGAACCACCTGTTTCTAAAAAATTTTTCTCAGCCCGCAATTGATTATTTCGGTTCTCGCTTGAGGGTCATTCATTTGCGTCGCGATCCGATAAGCGTTGCCTCTTCCTTTTACTCCATCGGATCAGTTCCGGGTAAAACAACGCTCGGAAGCCTTTATCTGATCGATCCGCATCGCACTGACAATGTGCTCTCCATCGGGAACGTGTTGGATAAAGACCCGAATTTTTCTAACGATCTCTATCGCTGTTTGTGGTACTGGTATGAGACGGAAGCTCGGGTCGTGCGGCTTTGTGAGCAACATCCCGAGCTTTCGCTGATGCATCTGGCGACCGACGATCTCAATCAGCCGGATCGTGTGCGAGATCTTTTGAGATTTTTAAACCTCTCTCACCTTGCCGATGCAGTATTGCCGAAAGTCGGGCTGCGTGCCAATGAAAAACGCGATGAAAAGCAACGCACCGTCGATCGGGAAAAAGCAATCGAGATGAACGAACAGCTCGTGCAAATGCTTGGCGAGCGTTTCGACTCGCGTTACATACAAGTCGTATCGAGTTCATAAGCGGAGCACGAATTTATGCCAGCCGATCCTCAGCAAAAAACCTTGCGATTTCAAATGCGCCGCACGCGGCGGTGGATCGAATGGAAGGGGCGGCGGGCCACATCACATCTCAGGGTCCTTCCCGATTTTTTGATCATCGGTGCCATGAAGGGAGGAACCACTTCACTTTACGACTATCTTTGCCGTCATGAAAAGGTGGAGGTTGCGTTTCGCAAGGAAGTGCACTATTTCGATGGAAATTACACTCGAGGGACGCCTTGGTATCGTGGGAATTTTCCCACCCATCGCCGTATGCAGCAACTTGGCGAGGGTGCTGTTACAGGTGAAGCCACTC
Source organism: Planctomycetota bacterium (assembly GCA_036146215.1). GTDB lineage: Bacteria > Planctomycetota > Planctomycetia > Pirellulales > UBA7805 > UBA7805. Next base: position 3,665 of record JAYYJN010000080.1, on the reverse strand, counting down.
CCTATTATCTCTATCACCAGGCGGCGGCGGAGCGAATTGCCGGCGTGGTGCCGCAGGCACGATTAATCGCGGTGCTTCGCGATCCGGCGGATCGCGCGATATCACACTATTTCCATTCTGTGCGTACGGGCATGGATACGAGACCGATTCGTCAGGCATTCGCGGAGGAGAATCAATACGTGCAGGCGGAAGAACAGCGTGTCCTGCGCGACGACTACACGAGTGATCAGCATCGCATGTGGTCCTATGTGTCCCGCGGTCACTACGCGCAACAGTTAGAGGCCTATTTTCAGCGGTTTTCGCGCGAACAGATGCTCATTCTTAAAAGCGAAGAATTTTTTACCGAGCCGCAGCAATCGGTGAATCAAGTCACAGGCTTCCTCGGTCTTTCCCCGGTCATGCTGGACGATTTGGAGGTGCTTAACGCAGGTACCTATGCCAAATCGGACCCTCCAGAAGTGGCGGCGGTCCGCGAGGAACTGCAAGATTATTTTCGCCCGCACAATCAGCGACTCAGCGAGCTATTAAATCGCGATTTCATTTGGGCAAGTTAGGCTGGGTCCATTTAAGAGAAGGACTCATGCGATGATCAAAACCGTTGACGACGCCCTTGATGTAGGTCAATTTGGAAAAATTCAATCCGCGTTCATGGGAGACGCGTGCCCATGGTTTTTCAGTCACGGGGCATCTTATCGCAATGATAGGCACTCGCAATTTGTGCCTGGCGTCTACGCTGGCGGCGAACCAACCAGTAATTTTTGACCGCTTCTGCTACCGGTTCTGCAGAATTTGGGCGCTGCGTCGGCTATGAGTATCAAAGCCAACATGGTGCTGCGGGCCGATTCGATTCAAGAGCATGCGATGCATAACGACAATCCGCTCAAGGACGCATACACAGCGGTTTACTAAATCAACACCATCAACACCAATGACGGCTATCCTTTCTTTGAAAACGGTGAGCGTGTGTAAAGCGTTGCCAATCAAATGGTATTTTTCCCGTCAACCATGAAGTATACGGGCACCAGTTGTACCGATCAGCTTTATCGGCTTGCGATGAACCTTAATTATCATCCGATGATCCACGCGTGATGATAGTTTCGTAATTCTGGTTTTTTTCGGTGACTGAAAGCCGCTCTCTGGGACGTCGCGTGACTGCAACATGAGCAGCGTTTTTAGCCACCCGGATCGGTTTCGACCGGAATCACTCCGGGTCCGAACGCAGGCGAGAAGTGGATGTCCATCTCTGGGGTAATCGCTTGCGAATTTTCCCTTAAGCTTCCCACCAGCAGCGAACCCTCGATGACGATTCTGGTGATCCCCAGGTCCTGCAGTGATTTGATGTAGGCAAGGTTTGCCTTGGCGAAGGTCCGTTCGGCCTCGAGCACCGTCAGCATGTCAAACTCCTGATCTTCATAGCCGCGAATGACTGACTCGAGCGCAGCGCGGGCATCGGGCAGGATGTGGTACGTGTATTCATTAACCTCATTCCACGAATTTCGGTAAATCTCGTAGGTCGCGGCAAGTCGACTTCGGATGGCAAGTTTCGTGCGGTCAACGTCCAATTCTGCTTTGCGTAATTCCGCATAGGCTTCTTGGATTGTGCCCTGGTTCTTGTTGTAGAGCGGAAGTGGCACGCCAAGCTGCACGTTGCCGATCAGGTCATCCGATGCGGTGTCCTGAGCCAACCCGATCACCGAAAGCAAGTTGGGTTTCATGGCACTTTTTGCCTGGGCCAGCATTGCCTGTTTCCAGGCAACATTTGCATAGGCCCGCTGCAGTTGAGGACTTCGTGCGTATATCTGCTGCACAATCTCATTCCATTTCAGGGGCTCACCGCTTGCCTCGATGTCACCCTTCAAAGGCCTTGGTGCGAGAGTTGGCGTGCCCAGAAGGCTGGCCAGTCGCCGCCAGGCGGCAAGATAGCGATTGCGTGCGTTTCCCACAGCGATTTGAGCGGTGTGGGCTTGAATCCTTGCGCGTAACACATCGTGATAATGGACCAACTGCTTTTCATAAAGTTTTTTTGTTTTATCGAGCTTTTTACGGCTCAGCACGTGGACTTCACGAGCAAGTATTTCCGCCCGTTCACCGATCAAGACATTGAAGTGTTCACAACGTACGTCATTGAGCACTTTCAGTTGTTGGATCGCCGCATTTTGTTGCGTCAAGGCAACTTCGCGGCTACCTACCGCGCGAGCGAGTCGTCGCTTGCGGCGGCGAACGAATTCTTGATTCACGAAAAATCCCTGTTGACCGATCGCGCCTTCGTTGCCGATTTCCTGACCTTGATAACCGGCAATTGGATTTGGAGCGAGTGTCGCTTGAAGCAATCTTCCATTCGCCCCGTTGATCTCCGCTGCGCTCTGGGCGAGTGTCGGATTGTGGGCAAAGGCGATGGCCTCGAGGTCCACCAGTGAGAGCGGTGTATTCAATCCCGGCATTCCAATTCCGCTTTGAATCGCATGGAGATTACCCTCAGGCATTTCGGCTGCCGCATTATCCAAGTCAAAAGGCGTACTCGCTATGGTCGACCGCGATGCTCCCGGAGCGACGAGAGTTTGAACCGACCGAGCGGGTGGCGGAAGGCGTTCCACAGGCGGCATGGCAAACACGAGGGGCCATGGGGTACTAAACCCGACCCAAACGGCCAGAAAAGCGGTACGGAAACTGATCCGGCGCAAAGCGGGTATGGAAACGAAAAATGTCACCGGGGCCTGCCAGTGTCGGGGAGTAAAGGTTTCTATGGTGCGATAACGCACCGTATAGCGCCCCTATCGACCGTCTCCATTGAGCTTCTTCGACTATTTTCTTTGCTATCATTAATAGCATGCGAGCGTTCCGTTAAAGTTGCTGGCCGCTGCGTTATAAATATTTTCGGTCAACGCCGGTGGTTCGGCAGAAAAATTTCCAGTTAGGTTCCCTGCCATGCAAGAGTGTGCCGAGATAGATCCTTCAGAATCAGCGTTACGGCAGCTCGATCCACTGGCAGAATTAATGCTGCTTGATGCGCGGCCCAAGTATCCAATGGGTTTTTTTGTTGAATGCGGTGTTGAAGGTAATCTTGATCGGGAAAGACTTCGCGAAGCGCTGAACGCGGTCGCGGGGCGACATCCCAACGCGACAAGCCACGTTATTTGGAAGGCGGGTCGACCGTTCTGGAAACCAACCACCAGGCCGCCGGCATTCCTCTGGGACCCGAATGCAACAGAGGGGGATCCTTGGCGACCATTTGACTTGACGTGCGAAACCGGATTGCGATTAATCGTGTTCCCTCCGCGGTCCGAAGGGGAATCTCAAAAGACTTGGAAATTGGTGCTCTTCGGTCACCATGCGGTTTGTGATGGATTGGCTGCCTGCGAACTGCTTGGTGAGATCTGGACCTATTACGCAGCTCGACCAATGCCCACGCTGATACGGTCCGAGGTGCCCGCTCGAGAATCGAACGCGAAGCTGCCACCGCTCGACTCCAGCGTGGAAGAAGAAAAGCCGATCGCACAACGGCTTTCATCCGTGCTTGCCGAAGCATTACGTTTTCTGATTTTTTTTCCGGTGGCACTCTCACGAGATATCATTACATCACGAAACACATCGCAAACTCGCGAATTAAACTGCGATGTGCGCGATGTAGATTTAGATGCAGAGACACCCGCCACTGGCTCCACAGA
>JAYYJN010000079.1:0-70396 GCA_036146215.1 Planctomycetota bacterium | reverse complement strand
AGGCGATAACCATCCTGGTTTGCCGTAAGAATGACTGCCTGCTGACAAGGCGGTACCCGATAAAGGTAGATGAGCCGCTGTGCGGCAGAGCCGAGCATCACACCGGGTAAATCATTGTTCTGGAACACTGCCGGCTGTTCGACGCAACCGGTCGCAAAGAGCGTGCTACGCGTTCGCAACTTGGTGAGTCGCTTGTGATCAACCAATGCCACCCACTGGTCGGCATAGTGCCCGGCCACCTGAGTGCCAAGGCGGATTTGCAGATTGGCCAGTGATTCGGCTTTTGCTACCAACTCGGAGCATTTTTCGCTTGCCTCGCTCGAATGGGCGTGCTGGGTGAGCAGGCTGCCGCCAAGGTGCGGTTGCTCGTCCACAAGCAGCACTTCTAAACCGGTCTCGGCTGCCGCAATGGCAGCCGCCAGACCCGAAGGGCCTCCGCCCACCACCAAAAGGTCGCAAAACGCATAATCCTTCGGCGTGGCAACGGGTGTCGCATTCGGATTGATTTTCCCAAGGCCCGCAATTTTTCGCATCTGATTTTCGTACGTCGAAAACAGACGGCGTGGCGTGTAGAACGCCTTGTAGTAAAAACCAACGGGCATAAACGCACCGAAGCGGTCAATGATTTTCAACCGATCCCGATCAACGCCGCCCAGCGTATTTACCGAACGCACATCCAAGTCAGGAACAATCGACAGCGTATCGCCCCGCAAATTGGTTCGCTGTCCATCTTCCACCAAACAATTGACATCGTAACCGGTCAAACTGTAGACGCCGCGTGCTCGATGATACTTAAAACTCCGACCCAGCACACGCGCTCCGGCTCCCCATAGTGCACTGGAAAGCGAGTCGCCGAGAAAACCTTCGAATGGTTTTCCCTCAAAGCGGAACGCCACCGGTTGCGTGCGATCAATCCATTCACCTTCTCGGAAGGGCAAGCGATCAGGCATGGTTTCCCCCCTCGCTTCCCTCAAAGAGATACGTGCGAACAAATGCATCGGTCACAATGTCTCGCTCGGCGATAAACCAGGTGCCACTCGGTGTGTGATACCACCACTCTTTCTGGACACCCGGTGCCCCGTCGCGATTGAACACATAATCCGCCCAATCCGAATCGCTCATTGATTCCCCGGCAGGATCGGCCAATGGACGGAACTGACCCCCAAAATAAAACTCCTGCAAGGGACGGGGACCATTGATTGGACAGTGAATGATTTTCATGTTGCGTTTTCTCAGTGCCCTACCGATGCGGCACCCTTTTCGCCCACTAGTTTAAAATCCAAAAATCGCGAGACATTGAACGGCTGAATTAAAGCGTGGTCCTGCCCGGTGGCAACGGTGTGAGCCATGGTAAGCCCACTGATCGGTGTAGCCTTGAAGCCCCAGGTTCCCCAACCGGCGTCCAAATAAAAGCCTTCTATCGGGGTCGTACCCATGATCGGGGAAAAGTCGGGTGTCATGTCACAGAGACCCGCCCACTGTCGTAGAACTTTAATATCGCCCAACATCGGAAAGAGATCGATCAAATGCCCTGCGGTCCCCTCGGCAAAATCGAGCGAAGATCGCATGGAGATCAATTCATACGGATCGAGCGAGGCACCGGCTACCAATTCACCCCGTGATGACTGACTTACATATAGGTGCAAACTGGCAGAGACGACGATGTGATTGAGCCATGGCTTCAAAGGTTCGGTCACGAGGGCCTGAAGCGGATGAATCACAAGAGGAGTCCGTAATCCCACCATCTCCGTAATGGAAGTCGTCCAACCGGCCACCGCGGAGAGCACTTTTTTCGTCTTGATAAATCCTTTATCAGTATGAACCCCGCATACGGCCCCGTCACGAACTTCAATTCCGGTGACTGCCGTCTGCTGGTGAATCTCAACGCCGCGCTGCCCGGCACCCCGCGCGTACCCCCAGGCCACGGCATCGTGCCGTGCAATCGCCCCAGGGGGATGATAGAGCGCACCGTGGATCGGCGGTTGATCTCCACCACACTGCAAATCGATTTCGGGGACCATCTGCTTGATTTCTGCAGGCGTCACCAGTTCACTATCGATTCCCAGTTGCTTGTTCACCTCTGCACGCCACCGCTGCGTACGAAGCGATGCCTGCGAGTGTGCCATGGTGAAATGGCCCCGCTCAGAATAAAACAGATTCAAATCGAGTTCGCCCGACAGACCCTGAAAAAGATCGACACTCGCCTGATAAAATTCTGCCCCCTGCGGGGTCAGGTAGTTTGATCGAACGATTGCCGTATTGCGGCCAGTGCCGCCGCGTCCAAGGTAGCCCTTTTCCAGAACGGCGACGTTGGTGATCCCGTGTTCCTTGGCCAGATAATAGGCGGCACCTAATCCATGCCCACCACCACCAATAATTACCACATCGTAGGAATCACGGAGCGGTCCCGGTTCGGGAAACATCCGCGATTCCGGGTATTCACTTGAAAGGCCGAACTTGAGCAGGCGATAGGGCATGGAATAAAGGTGGCGGTCCGCCGCACGCTTTACATTTGAATGGCGTGTTTAAAAAAAGGTGAGGTATTGATCGACTTCCCAAGCACTGACCTGCCCAAGATAGGTTTCCCACTCTTGCTTTTTGAGTGTTATAAACTCGTCCGCAATTACGCCCAGTGCACTCCGGACGATTTCGTCTTTTTCCAATTCGACAATCGCCTCGGAAAGCGACTGGGGCAGAATCTTAGTCCCAGACGCGTAGATTTCCTCCAGCGAGCGGGCATACATATTTCCTAAGTTCGGTTCACCCGGATCAAGCTTACGAGCAATTCCGTCCATTCCTGCCGCCACGTAGGCGGCAAGGCCTAGATAAGGATTACATCCTGCCGAAACCGTACGATCTTCAAAATGACCAGGTCCGGCCGTACGAATCATCTGCGTTCGATTGTTATCGCCATAACTCACAAAGGCAGGTGTCCAGGTAAATCCACTTCGATTGGAAGTCAGACCTGTGCCAAGTTTAAGTCGCTTATATCAGTTCACCGTGGGACTGGTAACTGCGCAAAGGGCACGAGCATGTTGCAATACGCCTCCCAGAAAATGGTAGGCAATTTCTGAGCAGCCCAGGCCACGAGCGTCCGACGGATCTTCAAACACACCATCACCCGTCTCCACATCGGCTAAATGAAAATGAACGTGCAAGCCACTACCGGTCTGATCTGCAAAAGGTTTGGCCATATGCGTCGCGATCGCGCCATACTTCTTCGCGATCTGTGAGGTTGCCATTTTGAAGAACGTCACCCGATCGGCGGTGGTCAGTGCATCAGTAAAGTCAAAATTAATTTCATATTGTCCGTTCGCATCCTCATGATCGGTTTGATAGACCCCCCACCCCAAATGATTCAAACTCGTCGTAAGCTCTTGCAAATAAGACATGGCCGGAGCCATCGATTTAAAATCGTAGCAGGGTTTGGCCAACTGATCGACATGATCCGGATTCCACGGAACGATATCGCCGTTCTCCGAGCGCGTTACCAAAAAATGCTCTGGTTCCATCCCGACATTGAAAATGTAACCCGCGTCACGCACCTCAGAGAGGACCCGCTTGAGATTCGTACGCGGACAAAATGGATAGGACTCACCATCAACAAACAGATCCGATGCGAAGCGTGCCGTGTTCGGCATCCAGGGAAGCGGGGTATAACTTTGCAGGTCGATACGTGCGAGCATATCGTGCGAATGCGGTCCTTGCCCGGCACCCCAGACTGCTGCGCCCGCAAAGCCTGCGCCCTCGTCGATCATGGCATCAAGAGCACCAACCGGAACCATTTTGACTTTCGCAGCACCATGGATATCCACAAATTGGGCCAGCAAGAATTCAATGTTGTCTTTTGCAAGCTGTTTGCGAATCTGCTCTCTCTCAGCCATCAGTCTACCTCTTTAAAAAGTTAATCCCGGTTGTAACCCGGCACCCAGTCGGTGCCTGCCAGCGGAACGCGAGCCATCGCAGCCGACTCCACACTCAAGGCAACCAGGTCCTCCGGTTCCAGATGATGCACATGACTTTTTCCGCATGCCCTGGCGATGGTTTGCGCCTCGAGGGTCATGACCTTCAAATAATTTGCCAACCGGCGTCCTGCGGCAATCGGATCCAGCCTCGCTGCTCGCTCCGGATCCTGCGTGCTGATCCCCGCTGGATCGTTACCTTCATGCCAATCATCGTATGCCCCTGCCGTTGTGCCAAGGGAGTTATAGTCTGCTTCCCATCTCGGGTCGTTATCTCCCAGTGCCACCAGCGCAGCAGATCCGATTGAGACGGCATCGGCACCTAGCGCCAATGCCTTGGCAACATCGGCACCGTTGCGGATGCCCCCCGATAAAATCAGCTGGACCTTTCGATGCATGCCTAATTCCTGCAGGGCATCAACTGCCGGTCGGATGCAGGCCAAGGTCGGCTGACCCACATGTTCAATGAAAACCTCTTGCGTGGCAGCGGTGCCACCCTCCATTCCATCGAGCACCACGACATCGGCGCCGGCTTTAACCGCGAGCGCGGTGTCGTAATAGGGTCGTGCCCCTCCCACTTTAATATAAATCGGTTTCTGCCAATCGGTGATCTCACGGAGCTCTAATATCTTGATTGCTAAATCATCAGGTCCGGTCCAGTCGGGATGACGGCAAGCTGAACGCTGATCAATCCCCTCAGGAAGCGTGCGCATCTCGGCAACTCGGGAAGAAATTTTTTGTCCTAGCAGCATCCCTCCACCACCTGGCTTGGCGCCCTGTCCTACCACAATCTCAATCGCATCTGCTTTCCGCAGATCATCCGGATTCATTCCATATCGCGAAGGCAAATATTGGTAAACAAGCAGTTCTGAATGGCCCCGCTCTTCGGGCGTCATTCCCCCATCACCGGTTGTCGTGGAGGTTCCCGCTAACGTGGCACCGCGACCAAGCGCTTCTTTTGCATTCCCAGAAAGCGACCCGAAGCTCATCCCGGCAATCGTGATCGGAATTTTCAGCTCGAGTGGCTTTTCCGCAAATCGATTACCCAGCACCACATCTGTACCGCACTTCTCTCGAGAACCCTCAAGCGGATAGCGTGACATAGAGGCACCGAGAAAGAGCAGATCATCGAGCCCCGGCACCTTGCGCTTGGCACCAGCTCCCCGGATATCGTAGAGTCCGGTTGCCGCAGCGCGTCGAATTTCCGAGAGCGTATACTCGTCGAACTTTGCGCTTTTGCGGGGTGTCGTTGTTGGATTGGTATAGGACACTTTTGTTACCAATTTGTTCTTAGGGCCTTTGGTGTAAACACGAATTTAATAAGCATCAGCGTGATCTATATCAAAGTGATACAACTTGCGGGCCGATCCATAACGGGTAAATTCAGCGGGCTGCACATCTCGAATGCCAGCTGTCTCAAGCAATCCCGCGAGTAACTCCAAATGCTCTGTCCGCATCTCTTTCTGCACACAGTCCGCCCCGAGGCTCTTCACATCGCCGCGTACAAAAAGCTTCGCTTCGTAGATCGAATCCCCCAGGGCATCTCCAGCATCTCCGAGGACCACGAGGGTGCCGCGCTGGGCCATAAAAGCCGACATATGCCCCACATTGCCCCGCACGATGATATCCATTCCTTTGTTGGAAATTCCGCAACGTGATGACGCGTTGCCTTCAATTACGAGCATACCGCCTCGGCCGGTCGCGCCAGCATATTGACTGGCATTTCCCGTGACACGAATGGAACCCGACATCATATTCTCACCGACCCCAGGACCAACCGAGCCATGCACATGAATTTGACCCGACTGATTCATACCACCACAATAATATCCAACACTTCCCTGAATCTTAATTTTTAACGGCCCATCGACTCCGACGGCAACCGCATGGCTTCCTCGCGGATTGGTAATCTCCCAGTCCGTATCCGCATGCTCACCCGCGCGCAGGAGTGTCGCCTGCTGATGCAACGCAGCATTCAATTCTCTAAGCGACTGCTTCTGTAGATCAAAGACGGCCAAGTGATTTAATGCTCCCAGAAATAGACGGTCGCGGGCTCGGGTTCCCAAACCGTCGCAAGTTCAATGCCAGGCAAGGCAACCAGTGCGCGATACTCGGATCCGAACGCAACGTAGTCGTCGGTTTCTGCCAGTACAGCGGGCTTACAAGCGATCGGGTCACGCAATACACCGAAACCGGTTCGCGTGCTGAACACAAAGGTATAAAAACCGTCCAGGTCCACAAGCGCGCCCTCTAACGCATCCCCTAATGTCAGACCAGATGCCAGATGATGCGATAGATAGGCAGCGGCAACCTCTGTATCATTCTCAGTTTCAAAATGCACACCATGTCGCTTGAGATCCCGCCGTAGGTTGTTGTGGTTAGAGAGCGACCCGTTATGCACCAGACATTGGTCTGGACCGGTAGAAAATGGGTGTGCTCCGCGGGTCGTCACGGCAGACTCTGTCGCCATTCGTGTGTGACCAATTCCATGCGAACCACTCATCTGCGCGATACCGAACCTTCGGGAAACATCCGACGGAGCACCAACCTCCTTATAAATCTCAACCGACTCGCCGCGACTCATAATCCGCAAGCCTGGAAACTCGTGTGCAAGCAGCGCTTCAACGGCAGGGGCGATTGCTTGATCCATCTGGAGCACAGCATGGGTCTCAATCACATTGATGTTGATCGGTTGGGAAAACCTTGATGTCAGAGCTTGCTCTAATTTCGGGAATGCCTCTTTCGCAGCGGCAGACTGCAGAGTCAGTTTCAATTGATCCTTTTCGTGGTCTGTCCCGTAAATGGCAATGCCTGCACTGTCCGGACCCCGATCGCTCATGGTGATGAGCATGCTTTCCAAATGCATACCCAAGCGGGATTCAAGCTCCCGATTTTTTAAAAACAGTCCAACAATCCCACACACGTGACTAACACTCCACGCTGCTTGCTTTGAGGGGCCGTTCCCGCCAAGAAGGGCCAATCCCGAAAGAGCAAATTATAAAGGGACGCTGATGGGTTGGACAGTAGGCCGAGTCGTGATGCAAGAAACGACATGAGGCCGCAGCGATCGAGAAACTAATCAAAAATCGATAAGACCTTGTCCGCGAGAGACCCCCGTTTCGCCTGTGTAGAATTGGGAAGGCGAGCAGCTAACTCATCTATTGGTCGAGTTCCCCGGCTTCGGCTCGCTGAATGCCCTGAGCTGCCGCTTCCTGGCTTAGTGGGAATTCGGGACCGGGCGCAAAATACTGAACGTCGTCGTCCAAATAAAACGGCGATGGCAACGTTTGGCCACCCACATTCACCTGGCAACCGGAGGCAATCAGCACGATGATAAGTAAAGGAGCGGCTAAGCAAAGACTTAACCTCGAAAGGGACTGACCGGTTCGGCACATTCGATTGCTCCTCAAGCGACAGAATTTAGATCGTCTTCACAGAGAGTGATTAAACCGCATAATCGTTATTTCCGTTATCGACAAACGGGCCAATCAACTTGCATCGGATTCCGTAAAAGTTTGCTTGAAATACCTAATTTGGAACCGATAGCATGCTGTCACCATAATCTTGGCCGACAACCATAGAGTCTCAACCCTGAACGTCGCAAGACTGATACAAGGCAGATAAAAGTGCTTTTATTCGAACCGATAGACATTAAGAGGTAAGATATCACTGCGTGACCTCAATAGATCTTCAAGACAGCGTTCTAAACCTCACCTCAAACAGACTCAAACATAGAAGTAGTCGGAGAGAGAGCAGAGGACTGCATGACCACGATGACTGCTGGCATTGATAGTAATTATCGCCGATCAAGGAAGACGCTGCGCAGCTTTGGCCACGTTGCCTTGATGCTCCTATCGATTCTTCTGCCTCAAACTCTTCTGGCACAATTCAATCCGCTCAATCCGCAACAAGCACGAACCCAATCGATCATTAAACCCGTTTACTTCGCCTCACTCGAGTTGCTCCAACGTGGCCGTTACAAACAGGCGATCAAAGGGTTTCAACAAGCAGGCAGAAATGCAATTCGATTTGGCAGCCAACGGTGGATTGATTCGATTTGCTATTACACCATGCTCGGCGAAACTTTTTACCGGACCGGGCAACTGGAGGAGGCGCGTAATAATTTTGAATCTGCGCTGAATATCTATTTGCAGAATTCCGATTGGATGCTGCGAATGAAATTCCCCCCCCAAATAGCGCCTAATAATCATCCTCCACGTAGTCCGTCATGGGCGCGTAGTCGGCGAAAGTTCATCTTAGGAAAATTTCCGGACGTCTTCCCAATCCTCCGCGGTGGCAAACAATTGGTCACGGGAAATGGAAAGTCGGGAATTGCAAACGTCCAAAAACTTCAATCACTCCATGCAACTGAAGTTGTCCGTTGCACTGCCATCGCCATCCGTCGTTATACTGAGTTGTATGGACCCCTGGCAGAATACAATCCACTTCTTGAAAAGGTTCAATCGGAACTCGTCAAAAGACAAACCTCCCCGAATCACTGGTCACAGGCCTGGATTGATTTTCCGCTCGGGGTGGCACAGTCTGCTCTGGGGAAGAAAGAGGTTGCCGCCGCAACGCTCCAACGCAGTCTGGTCATTAACGGTCGGTTAGACCACCCTCTTACAGGTGCTGCACTGCTAGAACTGGGGCGGTTGAGTCTCAATGAATCGCGATACGATCAGGCCACAAATTTTTTCCAGGCGGCCGCGTTATCTGCCGCTTATTATAACCAACAGTTGGTCGTCCAAGAGGCTTTTAATCTTGCCTTTGTTGCACACGCTGCGAGCGGACGAGGTGGCGTGCCACCGAACTTCGCCGACGCGGTCATCTGGGCAAAACGAAACAATCTTGAAGAAACTTATGCGACTTTATTGATTAGAACCGCGGAAGGATTTGCGAATTCCGGAAATATTAAAGAGGCAGAGGCGTCACTTAATCGTGTGCAACCCGTGCTGCGTCGAAACAAAATTGCGGGCAGTCGCCTCGGTGCGGAGGCGAATTATGTTGCGTTTGTGATTGCCATGATTCGTGGCGACATTCAGTCTGCAGGTCGTGCGCTCGCGGATGCGATGCAGTTTGAAAAACAAGGCTCAATTCGCTTGTTTCATGTATTGCTGGTGGATCGATCTTATCAACAGGGTGCTATCCGTGATCGGATTGCGATGCAGCTCTTTGGAGAAGTGCTCGGGGAACCGAGCGCGATTGTCTGGCGCCATGAACCACTCGAGGCGTGGAGTCAACTTTTGATTCCTCAATTTGTTGCGCTTGAGCACTGGTTTAATGCGGCGATCAAGCGTGAAAAACCCCTTGAAGCCATGGAGATTGCCGATCGGGTGCGAACGGCAAGATTCTACAGTACGCAACCGCTGGGAGGGCGATTACTGAACCTGCGCTGGGTGATGCAGGCGGATGCTGCCGCCCTGCCACAAACGGCAATGTTGCAACGCCAGGAGTTTCTCACCGCGTATCCCCTTTTTGGCAAACTGAATCAAAAAGCCAAAGCAATCCGGGAAGAGATCAAACAGAATCCGCTGCTTCCTGCAGCGGCAAAATCAAGTAAACAGCGGGACAAGCTTTTCAGCGAATCTCTAAAAATTGCCCGTGAGCAGGAAAAAATATTGCGTCAAATGGTGGTTCGCCGGGAGCCTGTTGAAATGGTCTTCCCTCCCCTGCGAAAAAGCAAAGATATCCAAAGCAGTATGGTAAGTGGTGAAGCGATATTCATGCTACATGTTGCGTCGCAAGCGCACTACGGATTTTTGGTTACCAAAGGAAACCAACGGGTTTGGCGAATCGAATCACCACAGGATGCGGAAGAGAACTTGAAAGATCTGTTGCGAGCAATGGGTCATCATGATGCAAATAGTGCCATCAAAATTTCTGATATTCAAAAGAATCGGTGGCGACAACCGGCACAGCAGTTACTCCAATCGCTAACCCAAGGTGCGAATATCGACCTCGGTAAGAACATTACCGATTTGACGATCGTTCCCGATCACTTTTACTGGTATGTTCCGTTTGAAACGCTTCCGCTGAATCGCGAAGAGACGGAGCCATTACTTTCCCGAATCCGGATCCGCTATGCTCCGACACTCGGACTATCGCAAGGAGACGGTCGCGGGAGGAAACAATCGGGTGACTGGGCAATCGTCCAAGGGCAACTTTACCCGGGGGAAGATTTGGATGTGGCACAGCGGGTCACTGAAGGGGTCGATAAATTGGTGCCTAAATTGAGCGTCATCGGTCAATCTTTCAAGATGCACGGACACACTTTCGTGAGCTTGCTGGACGGACTGCTCGTGTGGGATGATCTCGACAATGGCAGCACAACTCCCCTTGAGCTTGCACCATTACAAATTGATCGGGGTAAAGAAGGCTCTAGCATCCAGGACTGGTTGGCGACTCCTTGGCCCGGTCCCGATGTCATATTGCTACCCGGTTTTCACACACCGTCCGAAAACAGTCTGAGAAAAATGAAACTTAAGGGGCTGAATCGGGCAGGAGACGAACTTTTTTTGACGAGCATGGGTATGCTCGGTGCGGGCAGTCGAACAATCCTTCTTAGTCGTTGGCGCACTGGGGGAAGGTTTGCAACCGATTTACTCACGGAATTTGTTCAAGAACTACCCAATACTTCGGCCGCTGATGCGTGGCAGCGGGCCGTGCAAATTGTCGAACAGACAGAACTTGATCAAGTCAACGAGCCGCGGGTCGATTCGGACTTAGACGGACCCCAATTGACCGGCGGACATCCTTTTTTCTGGAGTGGCTTCGTGCTAATCGATCCAGTCGGGCAGGAGAAAAGCCCAGGCGACAAACCCCCGGGGGACTTCGCTTTCCCGAATGCCGAAGGAGACGAAGAATAAATCACCCCGCCCCTGATTCTAATGCACCATTTCCCTGTCGTTATTTAAAGGGGGCCTGTTTTCACCGACTTTTTTGACAAAAATCGTCTCTCTTTTAGCGTGCCTGCGGGTTTGTCAGTCGCTATATCCAACCGGTGGAACCATTATAATTAACGGCTCGTATCATTGAATTGAGTAAACCTTGACGGTCTGTCCACGCAACCGATCCGATCGATCTGATTACCATGACTTCTCCATCAACCCCCTTCAGTCCTGTTGAATCGGCGATTGACTCACTTCCGGCGCACGTCCAGGAATGGGTCCGCAACGAAGTCGCTCTTTGCAAGCCCGAGGCGATTGAAATCATCACGGGCGATGTGGACCAAATTATTCAACTCGAAAATGAACTTGAGGCAGCGGGTGCCTACACCCGACTCGACGAGCAGGTTTACGGCAAGCGGTCATTTTATGCTCGAAGTGATAAAAATGACGTGGCTCGCGTGGAGGAACGCACGGTGATCTGCACCGACGACCCGATCGACGCCGGACCACTCAATTTTTGGAAAGAACCGGCAGAGATGCATTGCAAACTTGATCAACTTTTTGACGGGAGCATGAAGGGACGGACCATGTATGTGGTTCCGTTCGTGACCAACCCGGCAGATAGTCAGTTTGCATCTGCGGGGGTCCAACTGACTGACAGTGCAAATGTGGTTTGCAACTTATATCGTATGAGCAATCTTCAGGATGGTTGGCGGATCCTCAAGAAACAGTCTCGCTTCCCACGAGTCACGCACAGTTATGGCACGCTGAGCAAAGAAGACCGGTGGATTACGCATTTTCCGAAGGAACTTTACTGCCGTACAATCAATAGCGATTATGGGGGCAACGCGCTTGGTCCCAAGAAGATTTTCGGCCTACGACTGGTGGGAATTCAAGCACTGGAAAACGCTCGGAAGAAATCCCATCCTGATGAGGAAGTGGGCATAGAGTTCGTCGAACATATGGCGTTGTTCGGTATCGACTATGGAAATCGTCGGGTTCATTTCGGAGCCGCTTTTCCAAGCATGTGCGGTAAAACAAATATCGCCAATGGTGTGTCAGAGGGTCCGATGGCTGACAATAAAGTATTCACATTGGGTGATGACATTATCGGGGGAGCCACTAAAAAAGGTGACGGCAGACTCTTCGTCAATAATATTGAGTCCGGTATTTTTGGCGTTACACGTGGAATGAGTGATTTTGCCAACAAAATGCTGATGGAAGCATTACGGCACCCTAAACCTGAGGTTCAGGACTGCGAAGGCGGGCCCATTTTTACCAACCAGGTTCTTGTTGATCACAAGGGAAGCAAACGGGTGTGGTGGAGTGACAGTGGCACAGAGTTTCCCGTCGGTGAAGGGATTACCACCTGGAACTGGCTCGGTGAGCAAATCGGTACTGATTGTGAAGAAAAAGACCAGAAAAATGCGCGTGTCACAATGCCGATCCGCAACGTTCCTCATTTGGAAGCGGACTATCACAATGCGGAGGGCGTGCCACTGGATGTTTGCCTCATCGGTGGTCGCTCGAGCAAGCTGCATCCATTAATTAGTCGCGCCCGTACATGGAACGAAGCTGTCTACCACGCCTTGTGTCAATTCAGTGAACCGACCGCAGCCGCCGTCGGTCAGAAGCCCCGTTATGATCCCATGGCAAATCGCCCGTTCATCGCATTCAACGTGAGCGATTACGCACAGAAATGGCTCTCACTGCCTCAAAATACGCCGCGACCGCCCGTTGTGTTCAGTGTTAACTGGTTCCGGCGCAACGATGCGGGGCAGTTTGTCTGGGATGGTTTCGGAGCAAACTACCGCGTTCTTGATGCTGCCGTGCGGGAACTTGCAGGAGAAGACCGGTGGGTAGAAACGCCGATGGGACTTGTTCCTCAGCCAGAGCATATCGACATCAGTGGCCTCAAATCGACAACAACCATTGAGCAACTCGCTGAAATTCTTGTGCCCGACAAAGAGGCACTCAAAAACGAAGTCGACAACCGCGAAGATTGGCTCCACCAGATCGAAAATGGACTGGAGGCAGAAAGTGAGGGACGGGGAGCTCCCAAGAAGCTGCCGCAGGCCATCTGGGCGGAGCACGAGACATTCAAAAAGCGAGTGAAAAAATACTGCGACTAACCTATCCTGAATGTCGGCTACGTCGGAGAGTCCCTACCAAACGTCATGTAGCCTGCAGATGACAGCGAGGTATACCAGTGTCCGATCTGAGTCCGCTCTTTGAGTCACTTAACCGCTCGCGATTCCGCAATCGATTTCAGTTAAGCCGTGCCGAAAAAAACTATCTTCAGCAAAAAGGCATGCGCGTGGTTCTTGCACATGCGCGAGTATTGCTTGAGGCTCGGATTGCACCGGCAAATCCGCCAAACGATGGTAAGCAGACCCCAATGCGTGGGCATCCTGTGTTTGTGGCTCAACATGCCACCGCCTCATGCTGTCGAGGTTGCCTGGCAAAATGGCATGGAATTGAACGGGGATCCGCATTGAATGATTCAGAGATCAAATATCTGATCCGTGTCCTCAAGCGTTGGCTCGAAGCGGAAATGTCTGAATATTCCGCGCCCGATCTCCCGGTCCAAGGATCTCTATTTGCGCGCTAAATCCGATTCTTGTTCCGCAGCGTTTCCCCACATAGACTAGGTACATGGAATTTGACCACTTTAAAAATTTTCCCGGGGCATTTCCCACGACGCGAATGCGTCGCTTACGCTATCTTCCGGCGGTGCGGTCGCTGATTCAGGAAGTTCAAATCTCACCAGCCAAACTGATTTTACCTCTTTTCATATGCAGCGGCACAAAGGTGCGCAAACCGATCGCCTCAATGCCCGGGCATGCACAGATTTCGATTGATCAACTTGGCGATGAATTATCTGAGATACAATCTCTGGGTATTGGTGGCGTAATGCTGTTCGGGATCCCTTCGGAAAAAGATGCCAGTGGTAGCGATTCGATGCGTAGCGACGGGATTATTCAGCGGGCATTACGTTACGCAAAAGAAACCTCACCCGAAGTTTTACTCATTTCAGATGTTTGTTTCTGTGAATACACCGACCACGGACAGTGCGGGATTGTTTCCGAGGCCCAGGGACAAACGGATGTCGATAATGATACAACTTGCGAATTACTTTCCCGCCAGGCTTTGAGCCATGCGGAAGCTGGGGCAGATATGGTCGCCCCGAGTGGCATGATCGACGGCATGGTGGGGGCGATCCGCAAAGGGCTCGATCGGGGCGGATACCAACATCTCCCCATACTCAGTTATGCGGCAAAATATGCAAGCAGTTTTTACGGACCGTTTCGGGATGCGGCTGAGAGTATACCGGTGGCCGGGAATCGAAAGTCCCATCAAATGGATCCGGCCGTATCGGCTGATCAGGCGGTCCGCGAGGTCGCCCTCGATCTGGCAGAGGGTGCCGACATGATAATGATCAAACCGGCACTATCGTACTTGGATGTCATCGCCCGGGTCAAAAATCATTTTCCGGGAGTTCCCTTGGCGGCCTACAACGTTTCTGGGGAATACAGCATGGTGCAGGCGGCGGCGGCGCAAGGATGGATCGATCCGCAGGCGGCAACCCTCGAGATGCTGATCTCCATGCACCGCGCCGGTGCCCAACTGATTGTGACCTATGCCGCCAAGGATGTGGCACGTTGGGCAGCTGAATAATAAGACTCCGGGAACAATGACCCTGCCCTTTGCTGAGCGGCCTGGCCTCTCCAGCCGATTCGGCTGTCATCGCGAGCAAAGCTTACGATAAGTCCATGATAATTTTATGTTTACAAATTATCGAATTTGTCCGCTCCGCAGGCAGAATGTGGTGTTTTATTGGGTATCTGGTGGTTTTCTGTACAGATTTTCCACAGCCTTGCTAACGTTCTGGACGAAACTGCGTTAGATGCGGTTTGTGAAATCGCAAGCGGTAGGTACCATTCCATGCTTATGCCACTTCATTCCAAGCCCTCCGCAACCCTCCAGTTTGCCCACCCACTGCCCTATGGGGCCATCGTTCACGATGGGGGTGTGCAATTTGCGGTCTTCAGTCGAAGCGCGACCGCGATGCGAGTTCTGCTCTACGACTCTATCGAAGACCATGAGCCCTCAGCCATTCTCCACTACGATCCGGAATCGGATCGCTGGGGCGATGTCTGGAGTATTTTTGTGCCGGACCTTCCACCAGGGCAGCTTTATCACTTCCAGGCGGACGGGCCATACGATCCCGAGATGGGGCATCGTTTTGATGGAACCGCCCGGTTAATCGATCCTTATGCCCGCGCGCTTGCCGGAAATTTTCTGCATTCTGATGACGGCATTATCCGACCACCGAAATGTGTGGTCGTTGATGATGAATTTGATTGGGATGGAGATCGCCATCTACGGCGCAACCTTTCGGAAACGGTAATTTACGAAATGCATGTTCGCGGATTCACTCGATCCGAGACGAGCGGCGTGGAGAATCCGGGGAGTTATCTCGGGGTGATCGAAAAAATCCCGTATCTTCAATCACTCGGTGTGACCGCAATCGAATTGATGCCGGTTCACGAATTTCCCATCAAAGACTGTCAGGGAAATGATTTAAAGCATCACAACTACTGGGGATATGACCCGATGGCGTTTTTTGCACCTCATCGTGGTTATGCAGTCGGACAGGAACCAGGATCCCAGGTCCACGAATTCAAACAAATGGTCAAAGCACTGCATCAGGCTGGAATTGAGGTGATCCTGGATGTAGTTTTCAATCACACATGCGAGGGAAATGAACTCGGTCCGACACTCAGTTTTAAGGGCCTTGAAAACCGCGTCTATTACATGTTGGAAAACGGCGGTCGATTTTATCGAAACTATTCGGGCTGCGGAAACACCGTCAACGGCAACCATCCGATCTGTCGTGAAATGATTTTCAATTGCCTCCGACACTGGGTTCACAATTACCACGTGGATGGCTTTCGCTTCGATCTCGCCTCCATTTTAAGCCGTGACCGTAACGGTCAACTCGTCGCCAACCCTCCACTGGTGGAGATGATTGGTGAAGATCCGATGCTTGCAGATACAAAAATCATTGCCGAAGCATGGGATGCGGCCGGTGCGTATCAGGTCGGAACATTTGCCAATTTGCGATGGGCAGAGTGGAATGGGCAATATCGGGACGATGTCCGAAGTTTTTGGCGCGGTGATAGTCAACTGCGGGGCAAATTGGCCACGCGATTGGCTGGTTCAAGCGATCTTTATCAACGTGGTGGCCGAAAGCCTTATCACAGCATCAATTTTGTGACCTCCCATGATGGATTCACACTGAATGACCTTGTCAGTTACTCGCGTAAGCATAATGAAGCCAACGGCGAGGGAAATCGGGACGGAGACGACAATAATCACAGCGCAAACTACGGAATTGAAGGTCCGACGGACCAGGAAAATGTAATTGTCACCCGTGAAAGACAAATTAAAAATATGTTGGCAACCCTGCTTGTCAGTCAGGGCGTGCCGATGATTGTCTCGGGCGATGAATGTCGCCGCACTCAATTTGGGAATAACAACGCTTATTGCCAGGACAATAAAATTTCATGGTTCGACTGGTCACTCGTTGAAGAGCACGCTGAACTTGTTCGGTTTGCACGAACGTTGATCGAATTTCGCAAAATGGAACCCACACTCCGTCGTGAAACATTTCTTCAGGGCGTCGCACGGAAACCGGGTGAACTACCCGATGTGAGTTGGTATGACCTCACCGGAGAAACCGTTTGTTGGGACCATGATGAAAAAACGCTGACTTGCCTGTTGCGTGCAGTGGGGGAGACCGAGGGATACTCCGGCGGACGGCACGTCCTGCTGCTGTTCAATGCCGAAGATCAAGATCTTGAATTTGTGCTTCCCGCAAAATCGCGCTCTTTCGACTGGCGATTGTTGTTTGATACAGCGGCAATCGGTCCGGAGGACATCTTTCCAGGAGGAGACGGTCCGCCGATGCCGCGTCACCGCTCGTTGCGTGTCGGTTTCCGCTCAATGATTTGTTACACTGCCGCTCTCAAGACGAGCAGTCGGGGCCATGCGGGCGGCTGAAACATCAGCGGTAATTCACGCTGCCCGGCTTTCATGTCTTAATAACAATAAACCGTCACTGTCTCGCCCGCCGAAAGCGATTTCGCTCCCTCCGGAATGATGATAAAGCCATCCGACCGTACTGCTGAAAAAAGCATCGACGATCCTTGCTGCTTGCTTTTGATCACGCTATCTCCGACAATCCGAACGCGGACAAAATCGGTTCGGCCTTCGATTGAATTTAGCGCTTCGCCGAGTGGGAGCTGATGCTGATGGTAAGGCAGGTCGATACCCCGCCCGGTCAGTTTACGAATTACGCGACCTGCAAAGAAATCGTACCCGTACAGACAGGCGACAGGATTACCCGGAAGAAGAAACGTGGGGCGGTTCTCAAAAGTCCCGATTCCTATGGGTGAGCCGGGCCGCATTCGTACACCGTGGATGCCCAATTCCCCGTTCTGAGCGAGTAAATAGGGCACGAAGTCCTCGCATCCCACGCTTGTTCCGCCCGAGACAATCAGAATGTCTGCATCGACTTTGAATGCATCTAGAATGCAATCTGGCTTATCGGGAACGATACCGGAAAATGAAACCTCTCCACCGTCGCGAAGAACCAACGATTCGAGCATCGGACTATTTGCATCGGTAATCCTGTAATCCGAAGGGGGCGTTCCAGCCGGCAATAATTCATTACCTGTTGTTATAAGATGGACCTTTGGTTTCCGCACGACCGATACCGAATTGATTCCGATCGAAGAGAGCAAGCCAACATCTTGCGGCCGAATGCGTCGACCCGCTTCAAGCACACACTGACCGCGAGCGACATCTTCTCCAGGAGGTCCTACATGCTTCCCGGTCACCACCGATTGATGCACAAGAATTGTATTATCCCGCACTCCCACCATTTCAATTGGAATGACTGTGTCGGCACCCGGGGGCACTGCGGCACCTGTCGTAATCCGGATTGTCTCGCCGGAAGATAACGCAGCAACGGGTGATTGACCCGGGTAAATATCGCCTACAATGCGGAGTACGATCGGTTGGGTTTCCGATGATTCTTTAACATCAATTGCACGCACCGCGAAGCCATCCATCATGCCGCGATGAAAACCGGGCACATTCACCGTGCTGGTGATCGATTGCGTTAAAACACGGCCATCGGCTTGCATGCTCGCAATGTTTTCGCACCCTAAATCAGGCAGTGCTTTATCCGTCCAGTCGATCGCCTCGGCGACGCTTGACCGCTTGGAGAACGGCAACATTTGAACATTGCTCATGGGCGAAGATCGATTTTTCAGTGTTGCAGTTTGCCAAACCGATATCGCCAGTCAACACGTTAACTCAGCGTTGACCCGGCGATCGCGGCAAATTAATTTGGTCGGCTTCTTAATCAGTATTTTAAAATATCATCTTAACGGCTATTCCCGATCTGCCTATCATAGAGTTTACTTTTGTTTCTGCTTCGAAATAGACTTACATGAATCCCTTCGGAATTTTTGTATGCTAACCAAACGGGTCATCCCCTGCTTGGATGTGGATCAAGGACGTGTTGTGAAAGGAACACGCTTTGTGGGTCTGCGGGATGCGGGAAATCCGGTTGAAGTCGCCAACCGCTATGAAAACGAAGGTGCCGACGAACTTGTTTTTTTGGACATTACGGCCAGTCACGAAGGCCGGGAGTGCATGGTCGACATTGTCCGGCAGACCGCCGATGTGATCTCTATGCCGTTGACGGTCGGTGGTGGCATTCGGACGCTTGATGATATCCGAGGGCTTCTAATGGCTGGCACCGATAAGGTCTCGATCAATTCGACGGCAGTGAAAGACCCGCAATTTATTCAACAGGCCGCCCAGAAGTTTGGCAGTCAATGCATCGTTGTTAATATTGATCCTAAACGAGTAAAAAAAAATGGGGCTACGTTATGGGAGGTATTTATTCACGGCGGACGCGTCGCGACCGGCTTGGAGGCCGTGAGTTGGGCAAAAGAGGTGGAACGTCTTGGGGCGGGTGAAATCGTAGTCACGAGCATGGATCGCGATGGGACTAAAGACGGTTATGACCTTGAGATCACAAGCGCAGTCAGCACGGCCGTTTCTATTCCGGTCGTTGCCAGTGGCGGTGCGGGACACCCCAGACACCTTGCCGAAGCGATCCAAACTGGCAAGGCGGACGCAGCCCTTGCAGCCAGCATTTTTCATTTCGGGGAATATTCCATTACAGATACCAAGCAGTTCATGCGGGACTGTGGTATCCCGGTCCGGCTCTGATATGGTGGACCTAATACGATTACAATAAAAGCCTTCGACTGCAATTTCACATTGAGGACATCTGATGGCAACCGACCCTTCACTGAAACTTGACCGCTCCACCGATCTATCGGTCGACAAAATATTTAGGGCGGTGGTGAAACTTGATGGCAGTGACCTACATCTTAAGGTGGGTCAGCCTCCTTATGTCCGAGTTGCCGGTTCACTCCGTCCGCTAAAGCACGACCCGATTGGTTCGCTTGAGATGCGCGACCTTTGCTACCCGCTTATGGACGAAAGAAATCGGGAAATCTTTGAAGCGGAAGGCGGCGCTGATTTTGCGCATATGATTGATGTCGACGGAGTGCAATGGCGGTTTCGCGTGAATATGCTCACGCAGATGGGCCACGTTGGAATGGTTGCACGCCGCGTAAACAATGCGATTCCCGATTTTAAAGGCCTGCATTTGCCGGATGTGATCGAAGACCTTTGCCAATATGACCAGGGGCTGATTCTAGTTGCGGGCGTCACCGGTTCGGGAAAAAGCACTACGATCGCCTCGATGCTGAATTGGATCAACGATCATTACCGAAAACACATCCTTACGCTCGAAGATCCCATTGAGTTTTTGTTCCATGAACACAAATGTCTAATCAATCAACGGGAAATAGGCATCGACGTCAAAAACTTTGAGTTGGGAATGAAGCATGCGGTGCGCGAGGATCCAGATGTCATGCTGGTCGGAGAAATGCGAGACCGGGAAACTTTTCAGACAGCCATCCACGCCGCAGAGACTGGGCACCTGGTTTTTGGCACCATTCACGCTTCGAGCGCCGCGTCGACGATCAACCGCATCTTGGATCTCTTCCCGCAAGACATGCATGCCTCACTGAGAAGTGCGTTGGAAACAAACCTAAAGGCAATCGTAGCACAGAAATTACTACCTTCGATTTCCAAAGATTGTTCCCGTGTACCGGCGGTGGAAGTCTTAATTATGAACAGTATGATCCGCAAATTGGTCATCGAAGAAGAGGATGAAAAACTCTCTGATGCGGTGCGGCTTGGATCACAAGATCGCATGCAGGATTTTAACATGTCTCTGAAAAGTCTGATTGATCAGGCACTCATCTCTCAGGACGTAGCCATGGAGGTCTCTCCAAACAGGCAACAACTAAAGATGGTGCTGAAAGGGATTGATGTTGCCCAGGGTGGATTGCTGTAATGCAACAACCATATTCTGAAAATATATTTTCACTCAAAACCTTTTCGATTGGATTAGGGTTGTTTCTCCTCTCGTCATTGGAGGCTTTTGCTCAGGAAAATATCGCGCTCTCTCAACAAGCAACCTGGCCTGATCCACAGTGGATCGATCCAGACACGTTCCGTGGTCCCGGATTCTATTTCAGCATTTTCAGGATATCGGCGTGCTTTGCGCTATTTCTTCTATGGGTTCGGGCGGCTGACTGGATTAACCAAGATCTGCTTTATCATCGCCTGAGAAGAAACACATGGAATCCAATTGTTGTCGGTTGTTTCGCATTTGCACTCTTAATGATGTGGGTGATTCCTTATTTTTGGCCGGCATTTTTTTTGCTTTTCGTTGCCCTCGCCGCTCCTACATTAAGTTACGTATTTTACTACCGCAACCCGTTGGTCGAAGAGCATCAGCGCGTGTTGACGCCCGAGCACCTAAAATTTTTAGCGTCTAAAAATTTGCGCTACTTGGGCATCCAGATAAATGCCGAGGATCCGTTGCGACTGGAGGACCATCTGGGGCCTGAAGTTGATCTGTTTGCAGACCTGAATCCGGCGAAGCGGGACAAACAGTCGCAAACAATTCTGGCTCGGCAACTTGAGGGATATACCGCGACGACCGAATTGTTCGGCGACGCATTAGACCGGAGAGCAAGTCAAGTGCTTCTTGATTTTGCTGAACAAATGGGTATTCGTTATCTGATCGATGGAGTTTGGCATAATCTACCCTCCCATTCGGTTGAAACAGGCCGACAGATTACCGAGGTACTTTCGACCCTTGCAACCGACCCTAACGATCCGGAGCAGTCATCGTTTGTACGGAGCAGTGAAGCTGATTTTTCAGCAACATTTTCCAAAATGATTGACTCCGACGGTGATTCGATAAAACTCGATCACATGCAGGCAAGTCGCAATCGGTTTCATGGAAAATGGGAGGAAACCGTCACCTGCAAACTCACGCTTGCAAAGGGCGAAAACGTTGAGCGGTGGCTCATCGCTTTTGAGCGATCTGCTGACCATTTGCATTCCCTGGTCGACCTCGGAATGCGTAAAAAAACGGCAGAGGAAGTTACGACCGCCTTGCAAAACACAAAAGGGATGATCTTATTTTCCGCGCTGCCCGCCGGCGGGCTTACCACTCTCATCAACATTGGACTGGAGAGTGTGGATCGATACATGCGCGACTTTGTCAGCGTAGAAGATTCTGAATCGCCAGAACCAGAAATTGCAAATGTCGATCCGAAAAACTACGACTCTTCTGCAGGTGAGCGGCCCGTTGATTGTTTGCCCGCTGTATCCCGTGCACAACCTGATGTGATTGTCTGCCGGAAGATGGCGGATCCACAATCGGCACACATGCTGTGTGAACTTGCGATGACGGATTTTCTTGTCATAAGTTCGATCGCTGCCCGTGATAGCCTGGAGGCATTACTCCGTGTGCTTGTGATAAAAGTTCCTCCCGAATTGGTTGCCGGTTCCATCACTACAGTGGTTCATGGCAGGTTGATTCGGAAATTATGTCCTGAGTGTAAAGTCTCTTATCGACCTTCACCTGAGCTATTGAAAAGATTGGGGATCCCGCCCGAACGTGCAGAGAATCTGTACCGAGCAGCGTCACCTGAAGGTGAAGCCATTTGTGAGGTTTGTGAAGGAATCGGGTATCACGGTATCACTGGCATCTATGAAGTGCTGCACATGAATCAGGACATTCAAAAGATTTTGGTCAGTGGAAAACCGAACATCGATGATCTGAAAAAAGTGGCGCGCAAAACAGGCATGCATACAGAGCTTGATCATGGGAAATTACTTGTCGCAAGGGGAATTACCTCTGTGGAAGAGCTGCAAAGGTCACTGAAAAAATGATTTTAGCTATCCTGTTTACGTTGATTATGCTCGCCGTGATTGCCGAGATCGGAAAGGATGGACTCTGGCACAGCCTGCTCACGTTCTTCAACGTGCTATTTGCGGGAACTTTGACGATGAACTTTTTTGAACCGGTGGCTTTGCAACTCGATATCTGGATGCCAAGTTTCAGTTACTTTGTCGATTTTCTCGCGTTCTGGGCAATTTTCACCGGCTTCAGTCTCGCAATCAGGCTGCTAACTCTACGACTATCGAGGGTACGCGTTCGCTTTATTAAACTGGTCGACCTGACCGGTGGATTCTTTTTTGGTCTCTGGACTGGTTGGATCCTGATCTCTCTTGTAGCAACTTCACTTCACTTAGCCCCTCTCGCCGTGAATTCTTTTGGCGGAAATTTTCAGTCGACTCCCGAAAGTCGAATGCTTTGGTTCGCGCCCGACAGACACTGGTTAGCGCTGATGCAAAAGACTTCGCAAGGTAGCTTTGCCCGCCCCGTGAATCCGGAAACACCCTCCTCGCACGTTTTCGATCCGAAGGGAACATTTATTCTGACTTATGGCGCTCGACGTGGTACGCTTGAAACACTTCCTGCACTGCGTGTTCAAAGAACCTGGGGTAGCGGAATAATTCAAGAACCGACGTTAACGGCTGGTAAGTAGTCTAATCCCGCAGCATCCAAGAAATGCAGTTGGCATGAGTGAGCCTTCCCCTAGCAGCGCAGATTTTTCGTCAGACTGCCCGTCCGCCTCACCCGAGTATTTATTTAGGCTTTTTAGCTTGGGGTTCCTGGCGACTTTGTTAGGAGCTTTTTCTCTTTGTGCCCTTATCGGGCCTACCTGGTGGATCTGTGGCGGGATGGGATTCCTTGGCTGCACGCTCATTATGATCTATTTCAATCGATGCCACCCGCCATTTATCGTTCGCTTACTGGCAGTCGGAGGCCTCTGCCTTAGTTTGCTGACAATCTCGTACGCCCCCACGCAATATTATTTACGGAAGATGGCAATTACCCGACAAGCCGAACTCTTTGGAAATGCTTGGATAAAAAATATTCTCTCCGGTAAACCTGAAAGAGCGTTGTCCGCATTGACTGAACCTGATATCCGACTCTCAGAAAGACAACTTGCGCACTACTATCAAACAACGGCGAAGGGGCAAACCGAGTTGCATAAATTTGAAAACCAACGACTGGTAAAATGCTTGCTCGCCCTCAATGGACGTGCAAGGTCTAATTTTTTTCAAACAGAGGATGTTCGTTCTGATAGACAAAACCAAATTATTACGAGCCTTTTTACAGTGAGCTACCTTGAGACGCCCTTGAAAAAGAAAACCTTTTTTGTGCGACTGCTAATCAAGCGAAGCGATACCGGAGAGGCAAACGCATGGTCTATTCTGAGATATTACGGCGGCGTACGGCCACGAAGCGGTGCGTTCGCAAAATAGGTCTGTGCAACAATTCTCGGTGCTGCCGATGTGTAGTATCAATCCGCAATGATTATTTGCGAGATGCCCTCGCAAGACCGAACATGTGATCCAGCGCGTGATCCAATTCTGAAGCACGGAATTCATAACCAGTGTCGCATAATTTTTCCGGAGTAGCGCGGATGCTGGAACACAACATCGCGTCGGCCATTTCCCCCAGAAAGATCTTTGCCATACCGCCGGGCAGCGGAACCGGAGCCCAGCGATGCAACGCCCGAGCCAATTTCTCGGTAAACTGTGCATTGGTGACCGGCTGAGGGGAAACAACGTTTAGCGGCCCCCGTATATCCGACTCCATCAAAGCGTGATGGATCGCACCCACGGCATCATCCAATGAAACCCAACTCCAAATTTGGTTTCCCGCGCCAACCCTACCACCCATACCGGTGCGAAATACCGGAAGCATTGCACGAAGTGCACCACCACGAGGCGATAAAACCATCCCGAATCGCAAGTGCACCACTCGGATTCCAGCCTCGATTGCTGGTCGACAAGCCTCCTCCCAAGCTGCTGCTAATTCCGCTAAGAACCCCTCTCCTTGCGGTGCATCCTCCGAAGAAATTTCTGTCGTACTCGAATCGGCATAAAATCCAGTTGCAGAAGCAGCAAGCAACACAGACGGTCGTTTGGGCAAAGATACCAATGACTCGCAAAAACTGCGCGTCCTTTCAACACGACTAGTCCATATTTCACGTTTTTGCTTTGCGGTCCATCGACGATGAGCGATATTCTCCCCGGCCAGATGGATAACCGCATCCCATCGATGAGACGCATGATCCAATTCCTGATCAAACCCTGGGTTCCATACAATTTTTTCTGGGGCAGCCGTATCCCTCAGCGAACGACAGATTGCCGTCACGCTATGGCCACCAGTAGTGAGAAATGCCGTCAGTGCACTGCCCACCAGACCGTCTGCACCGGTAATGCCTACTGCAATCCGCTGGCGATTGTGATAGCGAGCATGGGATTGAAGGTCAGCACGGGTCACAGCGTGTCGAAAAGCAAACATTCTCTCAATTTTCTTTTCAACCGATTGTCTTGCAATCCAAGCACCGCACCGACCGCCCGGTAGGCTATACTCCAATTGATCCTCGAGGATTGTTTTTCCGTCAGGCATTTCTCTAAATTGATGCCGGTGTCGCCAATGCTTGAAAGGTCCGTGAAGCTGCACATCTTCAAAATATTCCGGCGGGCAGCAGGCCGTGTGTTCTGCGAGCCACCGCAAAGGAAAAGGTCCCACGCGCGTGAGAAATTCCACCTGACTCCCAACATCGATATTGGCCGCCCTTCGCAGCACCTGAATATTTTCCCAGGGCGGAAGTAGTCGGGCGAGAGCACCAGGCCGTTGATGCCAGGCAAAAGCCTCAGAAGGGGCGACCGGAAGGGCTACCGGGAAGCGGCATTGTGTCAGTGGGCCGGCCATCAAAAACAGACTCCTTTGATTCTATGTCCGCAAATAGCTCTTCAGAGGGGTTTGGCTGTGAGACCCGTCTCAAGGGTTTGGTCCGGGGCATACTGCGAACCAACCTGTCTTAATTCGCTAATCGGTGATTTTTATCGCTAAAACTCTATTTTTCCAGAATTAAACATTTGTTTCCATTGGCAAAGACCCCTTTATGGCATAAAAATGGTCAAAACGTTCATTTATATGTTCCAGGCCCGCGGTATGTCTCTACAGAACCCAGTTTCCTCTGCTCCCAAGACGGTATCTCCAAAGCAGGTCGCCAAAGCGATCGGGGTGAGTGAGTCTTCGTTAAAGCGCTGGTGCGATCAGGGATTAATTCCGATGTCGCGGACTGAAGGTGGTCATCGTCGTTTGAATCCGGCGGACGTAGTAGCGTTCATCCGCAAATCCGACCGCCACCTGGCCGAGCCCGAATTGCTAGGTCTTCCCGCCGGAAAAGCAAAACAGATCAATTTCACAGAGCCGTGTGTGGACCGACTCACTCAAGCACTCATTGATGGGAAAGATGAAGTCTGCCGACGATTAATTTTTGATCTCTATCTGGGAAACGAAAGATTGGGACGCATATTTGATGAGCTGATCGCTCCCAGCTTCGCACAGATCGGCTCGAAATGGCGGAATGGGAATTTGGACATCTATCAGGAGCGCCGTGCTGGCGAAATTTGTGAAAGCATTTTAATCGAACTTCGATCTTATCTACCGATTCCAAATGAACGATCCCCGTACGCTATTGGTGCCACTCCCGCAGGAGATAGCTATCGGATTGCAAATCGCATGGCTGAATTAATTCTTCGAGAACTCGGCTGGAACGCGGTATCTTTAGGAGTCTCCCTGCCATTTGCTACCATTGAAAAGGCGCTTGAAAGATATAATCCCAAACTTTTATGGCTTAGCGTCTCAGCAATTATAAAACAGGAAACTTTTTTCTCTGAATATGAGCAACTTCGCAAATCGGCAGGAAGTCAATTGGCGATCATTATGGGCGGCAACGCGCTTACCGATGATGTGCGTAGTAGAATGGATTGCACCGCATATTGTGACCACATGCAAGATCTTGAGTCGTGCGTCACAAACATTTTTAAGGCTTGACTCCCTCTCAGTCGAAGGCCTTCTAGCGGATGGAGCACTCTGATATGTCACTGGCTCCTGACCAACGCCTGCGAATCGCAATCATCGGAGGCGGTATCAGTGGAAATGCGTGTGCATATCTGCTCCACAACGACCATGACATCACACTTTTCACATCAGATTCGCATAACGGGGGGCATACCCACACGCACGCCATTGAATTTGAGCAGAGGCAACTTCGCGTCGACACGGGATTTATGGTTTACAATCAGCGTACCTACCCTTGCTTTGTCAAATTACTAGATCGACTCGGTATCAAAGCTCAAAAAAGTGATATGAGCTTTAGTGTGTGTTGCGAGCGTAGCAATCTGGAATACTCGGGCAGTTCAATAAACGGCCTTTTCGCACAGCGATCCAATGTGTTGCGTCCGGCTTTTTACAGAATGCTCCTCGATATTAGACGGTTTAATCGGGAAGCCCCACTCGCCCTGCAAAGTTGTGGTGACAGTCTCACCCTCCAGAGCTATTTAAAGGAAAATTGTTATAGTGATTTCTTTATCCAAAATTATCTCGTGCCACTCGGTGCATCGATCTGGTCTGCCAGGGCCGACCGATTTCTCGCATTTCCTTTAAACTTTCTTGTTGCGTTCCTGAACAATCATGGGTTGCTACAGATTCGCAATCGCCCTCAATGGTACACCATTCCCGGCGGTGCACAGCGGTACGTCGAGGCTATGACGAAGGAATTTAAAAAATCAATTCGAGTCGACTGTCCGGTTGTACGCGTTGATCGGTCCGCCGACCGGGTTGAGATTCAAACGCGGGATGAAGGTGCTTTTGAATTTGATCGGGTGATTTTTGCAACGCATGCCGATACTACGCTTAAGCTTATTGCCAATCCGACGAATTTAGAAACAGAAATTCTTAGTCAATTCGATTATCAGCAAAACGATGCAATCTTGCATACCGATCATAGCTGGCTTCCAAATCGCCATCGCGCATGGGCCAGTTGGAACTACCATGTCGGCGAGGAACCAACTGCTCCTGCATCGGTAACCTATGATATCAATCGGCTGCAGAAACTTGGGTGCTCCCGCCCATTGTGTGTTACCTTGAATCCGACCCGCATGATTTCCGATCGGCACGTGATAGAAAGAATACGTTATCGACATCCGGTTTTTTCAACTGGGACACTTGCAACGCAGGAGCGACAGCAGGAAATCAATGGAAAAAATAGATCATTTTTCTGCGGTGCTTACTGGGGGTTTGGTTTTCATGAAGATGGGCTCCGAAGCGGTCTGACCGTTGCCAAATGTTTTGGGAAAGAACTCTAATGCTAAAAAGCTATCTTTATGAAGGCATGCTTAAGCATCGGAGATTTCATCCCCGAGACCATGCATTCAAGTATCGCCTCTATATGGCGTATCTTGACCTCGATGAGTTAGACCACGCATGTCCGAAAGAATGGATTCGCCGAGAGCGTTTTGCGTGGACTTCTTTTCTACGTTCTGATCACTTCGGAAACCCGAGGGAGCGACTATCCGAGTCGATCAAAAAGCTGGTTTATTCAAAAACTGGTATTTCGGTCAATGGGCCCATACGCCTGCTGACACAATTACGAACCTGGGGTTACTATTTTAGCCCACTCAACATGTATTACTGCTTCGAAGCGGACGGCACCACGCTAATCGCAATTGTCGCCGAAGTAAGTAATACTCCCTGGAACGAGAAGCATCTGTACGTTCTTTGGGAAGGGAACCAACTTTCAAGCGGCAACGCACTAAAATACAGACACCAAAAAGCATTTCACGTCTCCCCTTTTATGAGCATGGATCACATATACGACTGGTCTATTGGTATACCTCGCGAGAAACTGTGCGTTGGCATCCGTAGCATCCATCAAAACCAAGTACTATTTCACGCTGGATTGGAGTTGCAGCGTCGGGCACTGAATCGCGCAACCCTGCGAAGGATGCAAATACGCTATCCTTTATTAACAATTCAAATTGTGACGGCCATTTACCATCAGGCATTTCGATTATGGAAAAAAAAGCTCCCCTTTTATCCGCACCCAAAAACAGCGCAGAACGTGTAGGTATCAACGTTGACATGGTTGCATCACAGCCACAGACAATGGTCTCGCACGATAGCCGCCCATCGAGATGCACTTCATTTTTTCGACGCCGATTGTTTGCACAATTTTCCAAAATTCAACATGGACATCTAACGATAAGGGAAACGGAAACGATCCGTGTCTTTGGTGATCAGAATGGTCCCGGGACGGAAATCATCATTCACAATCCGCGTTGCTATAGACGTTTGGCATTAGGTGGAGCAATCGGTGCCTCTGAAGCGTTCATTGATGGAGACTGGTCCACTCCTGACTTGATTGGCGTAATTCGGCTCTTTGCAAAAAACGAAGGTTATTTACGACAAATTAATCACGGACTTGCACGAATCAAGCAATGGTACTACTGGATCGCATCTCGATTGCACCCGAATTCAAAAAAGGGAAGTCGAAAAAATATCGCCGCACATTACGACTTGGGGAACGAATTTTTCAGCCTCTTTCTTGATTCATCGATGACATATTCCTGCGGTATTTTCGATCGACCGGAGAGTAGCCTTTGGGAAGCGTCGATGCAAAAATATCGTGTGATTGCTGAGGCGTTGCATCTCTCTTCCGACGATCACGTCGTGGAGATAGGCACCGGATGGGGCGGCTTTGCACTTTTCGCCGCTGAAAATTATGGTTGTCGAGTCACAACGACCACAATTTCCGCAAAGCAATTTTCTTACGTAAAAAACAAGATTAAGCAAAAAAATTTGGCAGAAAAAATCAATGTTGTCTGTAAGGATTATCGAGACCTTGACGGGACCTTCGACAAACTTGTGTCGATCGAAATGATCGAGGCAGTCGGGCACCGTTTTTTAAAAACCTTTTTCGAAAAGTGTGCTTCACTGCTTAAGCCACAGGGAACAGCCATCATTCAGGCGATCACGGTGCCCGATACGGATTATTCACGATATAGACGCTCGACTGATTTTATTCAGCAATTCATTTTTCCCGGGGGATTTCTTCCGTCATTGGGAGCAATTCGGCAGGCGACCGAAGCAGGGGACCTCCGGTTCGTCAATGCGACTAATTTCAGCCAAGACTATTTCCGAACACTTACCGAGTGGCGTGCGCGATTTCATGAAAACCTCGCTGCTATCCGCAATCTCGATGTTGGGGAACCGTTCCTCAGGTTATGGGACTATTATTTGTGCTACGGCGCGGGAGGTTTTGCGGAAGGAAAAATTCAGGTCGGACACATTGCGTTTGAAAAGTCATCCGGTTCCACTTCGTCATAACCCCCAGTTCCCTTGTGTGCCGACGTGTGGAGGATACTGAAATGACTCCCGCAATACAAATTATTTTGATTACGATCTTTGCATGCTCCCTCATGGTGCTTTTGTGGTGCATCCAATTGGTTCGAAAAAACGCTGGGATTGTCGATCTTGGCTGGGCGAGTGGAATCGGGGTGAGTGGTATTTTTTGTGCGATCTCATCAGGGGGTGATCTTTCACGACGTTTCACTGCCGCTATTCTTATTGGTATCTGGTCATTTCGCCTCACATTTTATCTTTTTCGTCGTATGCGAGGACATGCCGAAGAAAGTCGTTATGCCACACTGAGGAAGAAGTGGGGGACAGCGGCGAATCGGTGGCTATTTTGTTTTTTTCAAATTCAGGCTGTTGCCATCCTGCTCTTCGTGCTTCCCCTGCTCGTGGCATGCTGGAATAAAGGTCACTTTGGGATCTGCGATATTTTTGGAATTGCAATCTGGCTGTTCGGCTTCTTGGGAGTTGCGATTGCTGACTCTCAATTAAATCAGTTCAAGCAAAACAAGCAAAACCATGGCAAGACATGTAGAGCCGGGCTGTGGTACTACACACGGCACCCGAATTACTTTTTTGAGTGGGTTCTTTGGTGGTGCTGGCTACCTTTTTCAATTGGAAATTCCTACTGGTGGGTCGCCATTGTTTTACCGCTGTTGCTGCTATACACCTTGGTTTACAAAACAGGAATTCCTCCGACTGAGGCGCAAGCGATTGCGAGCCGGGGCGACGATTACCGAAAGTATCAAAAGACGACGAGTGCATTCATCCCGTGGTGGCCCAAAAAGGATTTCGTAGAGTGATTGGTATAGATTTGGCCGAGCGTGGTTGGATACCTGATTTTATTGTTCGTCATGGTATTCGTCGTTTGTTGCGCGACCGAATCAAGCAGCAAAATGGATCGGGCAAAAGCGACAAGAGATCTTTCTATGCCAACCGTAAAAATGATCCGATTGCTGTACAGACAGAGGATGCGAATCGTCAACATTATGAAATGCCCGCCGAAATGTTCAAGTTAATTCTCGGCCCCAGAATGAAATACAGCTGTTGCTTGTATCCAAATGGGAATGAATGCTTAGCCGAGGCTGAAGAGGCAATGCTAGAATTGACGTGCCAACGAGCAGGCATTCGTGACGGGATGTCGATTTTGGAACTGGGATGCGGATGGGGCTCATTGAGTCTCTGGATTGCGGAGCGATTTCCGGGGACTCGTATCGTCGCCGTATCTAATTCTGCGAGTCAGAAAGAATACATTGACGCGCAAGCTCGTAAGAGCGGAATCCAGCAGATCACCGTGCTGACCAAAAACCTGACGGACTTTAACATTGAAGAGCGGTTTGATCGCGTGATCTCAATTGAGATGTTTGAGCACATGCGCAATTATCATCAATTACTCGCGCGGGTTGCAGGATGGCTGAAATCGGATGGAAAGCTATTTGTTCATATTTTTTGCCATCGTTTATTTGCATATCTCTTCGAAACCGATTCCGAGAAAGATTGGATGGCAAAACACTTTTTCACAGGTGGCATCATGCCGTCTGAAGATATTTTTTCCTACTTTAGCGATGATCTACGCGTTGCTCGCCAATGGGCCATTGATGGAAATCACTATGCCAAAACATGTGAAGACTGGATTTTGCACCAAGACCTGAATAAGCAACAGGTATTCAATGTCCTTCACCAGCACTTGCCAGCTGATTTGGCGAAACTACAGTTCCATCGCTGGCGAATGTTTTTTATGGCATGTGCTGAATTGTTTCGTTTTTCAAACGGGCGAGATTGGAAGGTTGGTCACTACCTTCTGGAGCACGCTCGGTAATTGACGCTCGCCCCGGCAAGGAATCAAAGTTGTGCGTGATTTTCCGCAAGATCGCATTCGCTGCGGCAATGCCCAAGCCGTTGATCCAAATGGAGACTATATTCTCTATTGGATGGTTGCGCATCGTCGAGTCAATTGGAATTTCGGCCTTCAACGGGCACTCGATTGGTCGCGCGAGTTGCGAAAACCGTTACTTATCGTAGAGTCACTGAGCTGTGACTATCCTTGGGCATCGGATCGGTTCCATCGATTCATTATTGATGGGATGCTCGAAAACGATCGCAAGTGCCGTAAAAAAGGAATTGAATATCGGGCCTATCTGGAACCGTCGCGAGGTGCGGGAGATGGGCTGATCGATGCGCTGGCAAGCCACGCCGCAGTGGTCGTGACAGACGACTATCCGGCGTTTTTTCTAGCTCGGATGTTGCGGCGTGTCACGAAACGACTGCCGAAAAAGTGTGAGTTGATCGACTCCAATGGAATTTTTCCGATGGCTGGAACGGAAAAGTGTTTCGCTCGGGCATATGATTTTCGGCGATTTCTCCAAAAAAATCTGCGGCCGCATCTGAACGTCTTACCTGATGCCGATCCCATGCCGTCGTCAGAAACCGTCGGATCTGTGACGCTCGATGATTCAATCTGCGAGCGGTGGCCGGAACTCACCCGCCCCCCTTCAAAAATCTCTCTCAAAAATTTTCCGATCGATCACTCTGTCCAGCCGGTCACAATTCCGGGTGGCTCGCATGCCGCGGAGGAATGTTTGAAGAGATTTATTGACCAACGATTGGATGCGTATGCCTCGATGCGAAACCTTCCTGAGGAGGATGGATCCAGCGGCCTCTCACCCTATCTACACTTTGGGCACATCAGCAGTCACTTGATTTTTGATCGGCTCATGCAGCGGGCCTCGTGGGGCGTGGATAATTTATCTGACTCGACGACCGGGTCTCGAGATGGATGGTGGGGAGTGGATGAAAACACAGAAGCGATTCTCGATCAGCTCATCACTTGGCGTGAATTAGGTTTTAATATGTGTTTTCATCGAAATGATTATGAACGGTACAGCTCATTGCCCGACTGGGCGAAAAAAACTTTGCAACAACATGCAAATGATCCGAGAGCATATCTTTATGATCAAGACTCGTTCGATGCAGCCGAAACCCACGATCCGCTATGGAACGCCGCACAGAGGCAATTGGCCCAGTCAGGTAAGGTCCACAATTATCTTCGAATGTTGTGGGGTAAGAAGATTCTGGAATGGTCTGCAAGTCCGCAAGAGGCACTGAAGACGATGATTCATTTAAACAACAAATATGCGGTCGATGGGCGGGACCCTAATTCTTATAGCGGGATTTTCTGGGTCCTTGGCCGATACGACCGAGCCTGGGGACCGGAGCGTCCGATCTTCGGAAAAATACGTTACATGAGTTCCGAAAACACTGCGAGGAAGTATCGTACCACCAGGTATCTTGAAAAATGGGGTGGGTGAAAAACAATACACAATTGTCTTGGCTCGAAATTGCAACATAAAATAGAAAGGCGCTGTTATGGGTGAGTGGCCGGAAGAGGGCGATAAAGCTCCACAATTCACGCTAGAAGCAAATGATGGATCAAAGTGGAAACTGAGTGAGTCCAAGGGCAATCCAGTCGTAATTTATTTTTATCCAAAGGACGACACTCCTGGTTGCACGAAGGAGGCCTGTGCCTTTCGGGATCAGAAACAGAAATTTAAGAAATTGGGCGTGCAGATCGTCGGCATTAGCCCGGATAGCCAGGAGGATCACGAAAAATTCCGCAAGAAGTATAAGCTGAATTTTCCTTTATTGGTCGACCGTGAACACAAAGTTGCAGAGAAGTATGGGGCGTGGCGTGAAAAGAATATGTACGGTAAAAAAACGATGGGGATCGTGCGCAGCACTTTTCTGATTGATGCCAAAGGACGCTTTGCGAAAATCTGGCGTCGTGTTCGGGTAGACGGACATGATCAGGAGGTGCTGCAGGCAATCGCAGAAATCGATTCCTAGATCAATTGCTGCCCTCGTCCGTCGACGGCTCGTCCACATCCTCTTCCGACTGCTCGGCAATGGCAAAGAGGTGGGTTTTGTTGCTGATATAGAGCACATTATCTGCAACGATTGGCGTGCTATAGACCGAGTTGCCCATATTGATCGGACCTGAATCTCCATATTCATCGACCGAAAGAATCTCTTTCTCTGGAGAGAGTTTGAATATGGTTACGTCTCCGTCTTCATCCCCGATATAGACTTTGCCATCAACGATCAACGGAGAACCCCAGGCGGCGGCTAACATATCATGGGTCCAATGCACTTTACCGGTTTTGGCATCGAGGCAGTGAAAGAGTCCGCTGAAGTCAGAAATATAGAGCAGGCCATCCTTGATCGCGACCGTGCCACAACTCCGATGCATCTCTTCTTCCCAATCGATTTCACCATCCTGATTTTGATCCTGCTTGTCATAATGCCAGACGACCGCGGAGTTGGGATTATCACGGGCTACCTCTCCTTTTTTCGGATCGACCGCTTGCAAACGTCGATGTG
This sequence comes from Planctomycetota bacterium, assembly GCA_036146215.1. GTDB lineage: Bacteria > Planctomycetota > Planctomycetia > Pirellulales > UBA7805 > UBA7805. Next base: position 36,365 of record JAYYJN010000079.1, on the reverse strand, counting down.
GAATCGTGTCATTCGGATTATCGACGTGATATGCCAAGGTAGGACTCACATCACCACGCTTGGTCGGATCAATGCACCAGAGATGTCCGTTGCCTTCGGCATGTTCCGGATCCTGCCCGACCGCAACGTAGACCAAATCATCATAAATGACTGGGGTCGCAATAACATTATTACGGGTTCCCCGTCCGCCGAGTTCCCATTTTGATTCCTTGGGATTGGCATCGAATTTCCAGAGCAATTTAGAATTCCCGTTGCCATCACCCTGCGGATCAAAGCTATAAACCCAACCATCACCACCCGCAAAAATAACCTGAGCAACCCCACCCAATACAGCATAGGCAGGGGAAGACCACTGACCGTGCAAAATATTGATTCCTGGAGAATTGTCGGTCCAGAGAACTTCGCCTGAATTTTTATCCATCGCAAGAAAACTCGGCGCATCGGGCGAAGGGAGCAGAATATGCGATTCATCGACGCCATTAGAGGTATTCACAAATAAAAGATCGCCAGCCGACGTTACAGAACAACTGCACATATTGTGCTGAGAAATTCCCAAACCTTTCATCATGTCATAGACCCAGACAACATCCGACTCCTGTTTATCGGAAGTCGTAATTTGTTTGAAGCCACTCAACTTGGGGCCTATAAGCCGGACTTCGAAGCGATCTCCCTCTCCATCTACCAGTGCCAGGGGCACGAGAGACCATTTTTTTCCCACTGTTTCGGTTGTGACCCGAACCTTTTCCGGAAGGGGTGAGCCTGCCTTCACAAAACCATCCCGAATGACCTCGGGGATTTCTCCAGCGTCAAGCTGCGACACGGCGCCTTTTACCGGGTCAGTCGCTGGATCTGACTTCTTAGTGATATCGAACATTCTGGCCCATCCCGCGGGCACACCGTCATCCTGATCGTCATAAAAACCTTCGGTGTCCAAACATTTCACTTCGCCGCGACTTGTCACAAACCAAAGACGATCCTGCTCGACGAGTGGTGCACAGCAAATCCCCTGCAGTGGCCAGTCATGCACGCGACCTGTACGAAGTTTTTCGCTTGAATCCTGCCAGAGAAACGAACCGTCCTGCTTATCGAAGGCAAGCAAACAACCTAAATCCACCTTCCCCGGATACCGGGGCAGCCAACCCCCACTGTTGTTGGTTCCCACGAATACTTTATCGCCAGCCACAACCGCATTTCCATAAGTCTGAGAGCCCAACCGGGCGACCCATTTAATATTTTTGGCCGTGTCCGCTTGCCAGACTGCCGGGTTGCCAACAAATTCCCCGGGTGACCAGTCCAAGGGAATATTTTTACCCACCGGTGTATTGTTCCGCTGACTATCACCACCCCATTGGGTCCACTCTTTTGTCACGGCAGGACTCGAAGATTTTTCCTCTTCGGTGAACCCAATACCAGGCATACTGCAAATGAAACCCAACGCAAAAGCGATCAGTTGTTTTTTTCCGTGCATCGAACTGTATTATCCTCTCGGTAATCAATCACAGATAACTAACGATGTGTTCTCTCTTCTAGCCGCCTGACTCCTCTATGAATCATTCGGGTAAACTCGAATATTGTCCAGATATAGTTCCGCATCTTTTGCGTTACCATATAGTCCTGGACTTCCATTCAGATTGGGTGATTCGTCGATCGCCTCAATCGTCCAGGCGGTCGGTTCTTCTTGGTCGCGTGGCCAGACCTTACCCCGAAGCAATGCACGCATCTGTCCATCGTGTTCCTCAGTCGTCACAGAGAACTTCATACGATACCAGACATCAGGACTCCAGGAAAAATCAACGCTTTTGGCCATTCTCATCACAGGCACCCAAGATCGAATCTGTAACTTCTGATACGCACCCATCAGATCAAGCGTGTAACGCTGTGCGATCAGGCCGATATCGGGCATTTTATTATCTTTCACATCCCCACGCACATCGGCCTCGACCGTATAGTCGTGCATGTCGGGATGCCCCATCCATGCCCGAGACCGTGCCCCCTTGGGAATGGTGGAAACCTTAACCATCGTCTGCTCACCATCCAGATTACGGGCCTGATGGCGGTAACGTGCACCTACCCAAGTGATTGGAACTGCTTCGTCATTGAAATCAAATACCCAGGGTAAATCGGGAACCAAGCGGATACGTGCTGTCCCGGTCAGCGAACCCACTTTACCGTGAACGACACCTGCCTGATGCGCACTTGTATCCGCAGCAACATAGACACCATCGGCGTCAATTGTTCCGGGCCCCTCCACGGTAAAATCGGCAGGAACCTCCTTCAAAAATCTGCCTCGTTCATCGAATAATCGGGCACGGAAATTGATTTTTTCTCCTGGACGGATCAAAGAATCTGCCGGTACGATCTGCAAATGAGTGGCGTCACTATCGACGGGGGCCGCTTCTTCGATAGCCTCCGGAGACTCTGAAACAGACGTCGTTGTGTTGGTTTGGCCAGCCACGCAATAGAGGTTTTCCGTGGTCGGGATGTAAAGACGCCCATGCGAAACAATCGGGGATCCGTAACTTCCCTCTCCTGCAGGTAGTCGCATTTTGTAGAGCGTTTTTACTCGGTCACCGTCTATTTTAAGCGTGTACCAGCGACCGTTTGCCGTGCAAAGATAAAGCTTACCGTCAGCATACAGAGGTGTAGACCGCATTACCGTACCGAGTTTTTTTCTGAATTTTCGCTCACCCGTGGTTGCATCAAAACCCATCAAGGTCGCGCGATCATCCACTACTACCAATGTTCCATCAATCAAAAGAGGGGAACTCTTACCGATCATAACTTCCTTTACTCGCCAAACTTCCCCCGTCCCCGTTAGATCGATTTCCCCGGCAGGTCCCTCTGGACCATCTCGTGCCGGATCAATGCAGATCAGCCCTCCCATTGTCGTGTCGTCAATATTCTCTTCACCATGTGCCGCATAGACTTTCTCGTCGATCACCAACGGAGACACATTCAATCCGCGGCGGGAAAATTGATATTTCCAAATCGGCTTACCTGTTCGCGGTTGCAGTGCCCAGACCGCGCCATCGCCCGAGCCAAAAATAAGTGCGGCCTGACCCCCGAGCATTGAAATACTAGGTGTGCTGTAGGTCGTATCGTAGGGCAGCAATCGAGTGCCGTTAAACCAAATCAGTTCGCCTGTATTTTTATCGAATGCAAGGAAACGATGCGCCGGTTTTGCCATGTCTCCCCAGCCAATCACAATAGCACTTATAATGACAAGATCGTCAAATAGAACTGGAACGTTGGTGCGACCACCATATGTGCTTAAAAGACCGTACTCTTCGTGGAGTGAGTGAGACCAGAGCGTTTCTCCTGACTCTCCGTCAAGACATTGAAACATGCCACACACGCCGAGTGCGTAAATATGGCCTGTATCTGGGTCGGCAACGCAACTCGACCAACCGACTCTCGTGTCAGGAACGTCCGAGAGATAAACATTGAATTTATTCTCCCAAATTGTTTCTCCGGTCGCCGCATCGACACACACAACTTTTTCTCCCTCGCGCGATGTGCCCGGCTCGCTTCGAACGATCGTATAGAGCTTGTCGTTTAGCACCACCGGTGTGGAAATGCTTCCCAAGTCGTCTCGCTTCCAGAGTAGATTGCTTTCGGCACCTCCCTTGGGATTCCACCGAGTAGGTATGCTGGTTTCAATTGATTTTCTATCTTGTCGCGGACCCCGCCAGTTCGGCCAATCTAAAGGATCGCTTGCGCCGGTATCGCCTGCTGTCCCAAATAGCAGGCCAAAAAAACAGAATGCATACAGCAGTGAGTTATATTTTGCGAAAACGCGTGGTACACAGCGGAAGCGAGACATGGGCAAGGGTCGGTGGGTTTAGGGTGGGAGGTTTCCTTCCTCAAAATATACTGGCGAAGCAGGGTAAACAAGCATAGACAAGCAGGCAAAAGTCTGGCCTTGCCGGTAAATTGCGAGCTTTTGAGGAATTCTTAACCGGTGGCACTGCTGGCAAGGATCAGACACTCAGGCTGCTGGCGGCAGGTGCCACCGGTTCGACCTTGACGACTATGCGAGAAAAATCTAAATCATGCCCTTCTATTCAGTTAGCGACAGTTAAAGATACCGGTTTCGAAAAAGGAAAAGCCACGATGGCGATGAGCAACGATGTTGCGGTGAGCGATGGGTCACAATATTTAGCGGCAGGCACCTTTTGCCCTTCCGTACAAAGCGTTCCCTTATTCGATATCCAGCGTCAAATGGCGCCGCTACGCGATGAGATCGACGCCGCTATCTCAAGCGTTTTTGATTCGGGCCAATTTGTGCTTGGCCCGGAAGTCAAAAAACTGGAGGCAAAAATTGCCACCTTTTGTCAATCAAATTTTGCCGTGGGATGCGCCTCCGGTAGCGATGCCCTGCTTTTGGCTTTGATGGCTGCAGATATCGGTGTCGGCGACGAAGTGATTGTGCCAAGTTACACATTCTTTTCCACCGCTAGTGCCGTGACGCGGGTAGGAGCAAAAGTTGTATTCGCTGATATTGAACCAACCACCTTCAATATCGACCCCACAGATGTAGCACGACGCATCACAAAGCATACGAAAGCAATCATCCCTGTGCATCTTTTCGGGCAGTGTGCAGACATGAACACACTTTGCGATATTGCTCGTGGAAATGATCTAATGATGATTGAAGATGCCGCGCAGGCTATTGGTGCGGAATACCAGGGACGACGGGCCGGGGCTTTGGGTGACATGGGTTGCTTCAGTTTCTATCCGACCAAAAATCTTGGTGGCCCCGGAGACGGCGGTATTCTGACCTGCAGCGATGAAAGGTGGTCCGATCGTGTTTCACTGCTGCGAGGACATGGTATGCGACCGCGTTATTATCATCAGGCTATCGGCGTAAATAGTCGACTCGATAGCCTCCAAGCGGCCGTGCTCAATGTCAAACTTCCTCATCTTGAGCGGTGGACCGAAATGCGGATCGAAAATGCGCGCAAATACGACCAGTTGCTCGGGGCCGCGGGACTTACAGATCACCTAGAATTACCCGTCTCAACAGTCGAGTCCAGACACGTCTGGAATCAGTATGTGATTCGCGTCCGAGGCGGACAGAGAGATGCATTGCGAAGCTACTTAACGGAAGCCAAAGTCGGCACCGAAATCTATTATCCGGTACCTCTGCACCGACAGGCATGTTTTACTGACCTTGGATATGAAGTCGGTAGTTTGCCGGAAACCGAAAAAGCGGCGCGCGAAACACTTGCATTGCCGATTTTTCCCGAGCTCGCTGACGAAGAACAGCGGTTTGTCGTGCAGACAATTGCGGCCTATTTTGAATCTGCACGAAGAACGGGCTAAGCAGATACGCTACGTATCTTTCGTGCGACCGCTCATTTTTTCTAAACGGTACTCAAGGTCTTTTTCGACCATTTTTGGTTTCTCTGCACGTCGTCCTGACCGTGCAACAATCACTACTCCCAGCGCAATCAAAAATAAGACGACCAAATAGGCTAAGAAATAACTCTTCTCGTTTTCGGAGGCATCTGTTGTTTTGGCTTGTGCAAAAATTTGTGTGGTTTCAAACGAGTATGCAACTGAAAAAATAACGCTCACTTTTCTAAAAGCCTTTTTCTTCCATTTACTCTTCCATCGGTTTAATCTTCGCACGTGCCTACTCCTCTCTGGCTTAAATTAAGCGCTAGAGATCCTCCATACCTGTAAAATTCGTGACCAAAGCGCGTAGCTTACGTCTCAAAACCGAGTAACTGAAGAATGCTTTACAGAGTTCATAATTGTGACTGACCATCCGCTCACGATATTCATTATCTTCCAAAACAAGTCGAACATTGTCCACGACATCACGTGTTAAGAAACCGTCCATTTTGATTACCTCAAAGCCACGCGGTTCGATATCGGCTACAAAAATAGAATAGCGATTAACGAGCACCGGCTTTCGATAGTAAAAAGCCTCGAGCAAGGCATTCCCAAATCCCTCGTAAAGGCTTGGATAGGTAATAAAATCGGAAATCGCATAGACATCGCCGAGTGTATATATTTTATGACCATGCTCATCTGTTTTCCGGATCTCTCCAACACGCGTGTGAATAAATCGCAAGTCGACACCCTGATTGATCGCTAAATCTTTCAGCGCTGTCAGATATTCGTCTCCTTCGTCCCCCGATTCATGCGAAACAACCAGTTTGCATTTTGGATTATTTAATTGTGCGACGAGGGATATCGAATGCTCAATACCTTTGCGCGGGACCACACGTGTCGGTTGCAGCAACAAGATATCATCCGCATCTAGGCCAATCTCCGCACGCATATCCACAGTCCATTCGTCATCCGGGGGAGGTCCGGTTTCAAAATCAAGCACATTCGGCACTAAGATAGAAGATTCTCCGGTCCGCCAAGAGAGATCATGTTGCGCGAAAGAGTTAATTGTCACATGCTGAATGGATGGCAGAGAAGGAGGAAATGCCATTCGCAAAATATCTTCCACAGCATTCACAGCGAAGCGACTACGCTCCCAATAAAAATCATGGTGGTGCGCGATTGTAGGAAATCCGGTCTCCGCAATGAAGTGTGTGATTGCGAGACCTAAGGGAATATGCATTGGAATACACAAGGCATTCTGCACGATCATGATTTCGATGTCGAATTTTTCAACAAAGTCATACAACGTGCCTTTGAGATATTCGCTCAACTCATAAAGTTTTTTTGTTATTCTAGGGGTGCGTGTGCGAACGCCAAAAACTTGTTCGTTGATCAGTAAATTCTCACGGTCATAGAAGTAGGCCTCGGGGACCTCCATACTAATCGCAGGATCTCGGTCGAGTTTACCGGCGTACCAGTAACTCACATTTCGATGGTCCCATAAAATCTGCGCCCATTTAGCGCTCTCCAGGGATACACCATCCGTTCCCGCAAATCGGGTACCTACAAAACCGATATTGTGTGCTGCCATACTGCTGATTCAACCTAATACACAATCAACTAAATCGCTTAAATTCGTCACCACAAGGTCCGGAGTAACATGCGCGATACCTGGGTCACCTTCACGCAAACGCAAACTGCGTCGATCAGTTGCTACCAGAGCAGTCCGGAAGCCAATCTGGGAAGCCGGCAAGATATCATTACGCATGTCGTTACCCACATAAAGTGTTTGACTAGGGATAATCCCTATCTGAGCGAGCGCTTCAGACGCCCGCTGATACATCCAAGGATCGGGCTTCGCCCTGCCGCAACGATATGAATAGTATTGCATCTCTGAAGCAATTTCCAAATCTTCAAGTTGCTTATCCAGCAAAGCCGGGAACAGCAGCGGGGTGTAAAATTGGGCATTGCTGATTATTCCAAGCGTTAATTTTGCCGAGCCGAGTTGATCGATACAATCGTTCGCATTTGGCATGGGCCAAACCGGGTTGATTCGCACTTCATACTCGATCGCCCACTGATCAATCAGTCTGTCGTGACCATTTGCTGCGATATGTGATTCCCCAAGCAATGACTGCCAAATATGACGAACATCCACCTCGGGCCAGGGAAATCCCTCTTGTTTTCTGATTTGATGAACCTTTTTAACCTGCGATCTGAAAGATTCCATTAAGAGCTCGCCACACAATGGATATGTGTCTTCGGTTTGTGTTTGCAGCCCTACAAGCCGTTCTGCGAGAGGAGAGCAACTTTCATTGAGTCCTTCGGAAAATAATTCGAAAAATCTTTTACCCAACACGCCTGCCAAATGATTCTTTGGAGTTTCCTGATATGGCCCCGCTGTTGAGGTGCGGCCTACTCCTGGCAACGGAACCCCGATATCTCCGCTACAACTTATGAATAGTGTGCCATAAATATCAAAAAAAACGGCCTTAACTTCTTTGAGACAACGCAGTCTACTCACCATGTCAGTTGGTAATGGCGTCTGCGGTTGGCTAAATTTTTTAATAATGCGCAAGTATGATTGATTCATGACATCGATCGCACGGGGCGGAACCTTTCCAGGCTTAAAAAAGATTCCAAAATAGTTTCACTGCGAGTCAGGGACAGAACTTCCTTGTCGCGAGGCATTCCAAGAAGCTTACGGTAAATGTCCCGCAGTTGAATTCCAATTGTAGATGGTCCGTAGTGATCTTTTACGGCCTCACGATTTGTAACGACGCCTCGTTGCGTGGACGAGTCCGCATCTTGGTGGAACAAATTTTTTATGAATAGCGGATTCAAATTGAGAATTTCATCAGCCGCGTTTGGATGCTTGTGGACGTGTAAAATCAGGTGCTCCTGCATTTCAGGCGTTAAAAATCCAAAGTCTACAACGCCACTCGACAACATCTCTGCTAGGGATCTCCGCGTAGTTTGCTCACAATACAGTTCGGGCGCAAAACCTCGGAGCACATCACCATATGCGTTTGAGATTCCCTCAATCGTGAGATTTTTGTCTACGAATCGCGTCGGAATGCAAAGCGTTTGATACAGCGATGAAAGATCAACTCCATTCTCCGAAAATTCTGCCGTAACTTCTGGGAGGTTCCGCCCCAACAATCGACGACCTACCAATTGTGATTCCAGAAAAACCATACCAAAACCCTCCGCTACACTTGTCGTAATGAGTGCGTCTGCAGCAGCGAGATTTTGCTTGAAAGAAAAAGACTCTCCTAATTCAAAGTGACAAGGTAATTGCAACTTTTGGGCTAATCGTTTCCAGCGATTGTAAGAAGGTTTCTCAGTATTGTTTTTCGGCGCAAGCGTTAAACCGAAGGACGCTCGATTTTTCAATAATGCACTCCATAATAAAAGTTCTCCGAGATTTTTCCGACGGATACCCCGAACAGGATAGATCACCAACGGGGCTTCTATCGGGATACCCCGTTTGACCTGCATCTCTCTACGAACATTGATCGGATCCGGCAAATCTTCCGGCGCCACAATCGGGTTTGGCACGGCATGTAATCTCTTATTCGGTACCCCGCTCTTGGAAAGAATCTGACGATCTCGCCCATTGAGTACTGCATAATGAATTTGGGATGCTTGGGGGTAAAGTTGGCAACCGAGCCCGATCGGCGAACGGTCTAACATCGCATTTAAATGCTGATACTGCTCGACACGAAAGTCCTCCGCAAAATCATGAATCTGTAATAAAAGCGGATATCCCTCCTCGGCAATAATTTTTAATGCTCTCGGGAGCGCTGAGTTTTTACCAAGCGAATGGTTGTGGACATGAATGACTGTGTCCTCGGGATGAAATTGGCAAGCATCTAGAGCTTTTAAGAGTCGAGTGGCAAGGTTGGATGCATCGGCAGGCGCATGCGTTACCTGATCATATCCAAGGCCGTCAATGACACGTGTTGAAACCTCCAACTGGGGCGATGTGGGCCATTGCGATCTATTTTCCTCTTCATTCGCTCCGCCGTGAAAAATCGACACGTGATACGGATCATCAATACTCAAGATGTCATTCAATGATTGCAATTGATTGGCAATCACCTGAAAGACCCCTCCCGGTCGAAGGTGGTAATGAAGGATCGCTAAATTCATTTCTGTATTCTTATCTGTATATTTATTATCAGGATTTAGAAGTTATATCTATTGATACGTGCATTGCTTGTGATAGCACGCTTAAACATATATCAGCAAACAGTTTTCTGTGCGGAAGCTACCGCAAGAGCATTTTCACAAATTCGTTTGCACCTTGACTCTACCAGATGAATGGTCCATATTCGCTCCTGCATTAACGATCTCATTGTGACGAACGTTGTGCTTTATCGAAACCTGACTCTATGTCCGTGTTTCTGGTCGGAGGTCGTCATGCCCGCAATCGGTTCTGCCCCATTGCCAGTCGCTCCTAGGTCAACTCCTTTGTTTCGCTCACGGGTTCTTGTCGAAATTGTTACCCAACTACTTTCAACGAATGTCGCCTTGAGGGAGATCTATACGCCACTGGACGAGTTGCTGCAGCAATTTGAGAACCATTTACTTTACGATCTTGGGCACACATTTTACGAAGAAGCGGTTTTTGAAAATCCGTGGTTGACGCGTGCTACTGAAGCTTTACGACAGCAGCAAGCTGCCGTAGAGCGCGCTGTGCTGCAACTCCGAAGATCTTCACAACTCGGTGATCAGACCGAACCAGCTACGGAAGGTTTTCGCAAGCAATTCGAAGACTTGATCATTCGTTTTTGCGAGCATGAGGCAAGTATTCAATCGTTTATGCAGTCGTTACACTCTGACTACGCATTCTCGTAAATTGTAATCTCTGATTTCTTGGCTTGAAAAGCGCGGTGCGTACTTCCATGCGACGTGCGATACTTATCGGGTCTGGTGCGACCGTTTTAATCATGCGATAATAACTAAAATCGCAGACTTGCAAATCTTCTCCGTGGCTCGTGAGATTTAGAAGGCGACTCTGTAATTTGTCGACATCTATCTATTTATTCTCTTGTAAGTTGTATATTTCCATGTTTTCGATCAATAAAAAGGTGTTTGTGAATCTCTTACGCCAAATGAAATGATACGTGAAACGCACAATAAATCTATTTTCGGTACGCTTGCAAAAAAGGCGAAACGATGGAAACAACAGGTGCTTCATCGACTCGTTGAAGCGAAATTAATTCACAACACCAGCGATGCGCAATACCGTAAAAAAGTAATTGGTATCTATGCAGGGCATCGAGGGGCATTGCTTGCGCGATCGAGTCAGATTTCTGGCCACTTTCGAAACGGTGAGATTGTCTTTAAAGAGCGGCAATTTAACCTGCAAGGGGCTGAGAATATTCTTGATATTGGAAGTGGCTCGGGTCCGATTTTATCCCATCTCATTCAGTATGCGGACATCGATACGAAAATTACGGGAATTGATATTTCCAGCGTTATGATTACTAGAGCTCGCAAACGATTGAACAGTAATCGGCCCCGTTTTGTTTTAGGCGACTTGGCACAACTGCCCTTTGGTGATGAAGCCTTTGATTGCATTACCTGTTGCTATGCGTTAGAGCATGTGCCTGATACGCGACGAGGAATGGAGGAGATATCACGTGTATTAAGCCCTGGGGGTCGTGTACTTCTCTTTGTGACCGAAGACACGTTTATCGGGGCCTGGACGAGTCGAATCTGGAAGTGTCGCACCCACAATCGAGTAGAATTTTTTAATTTATGTAAATCACTTGAATTTGATATTAACCGAGAATTTTGGTTCACGCGGTTTCACCGTTTACTGCATGTTGGCGGAATTTGTGTTGAACTAGTCAAGCGACCAGCGACTCCACCTGCTTTTCTGAAATCAGATCCGTGTGCGGATCATGCTATCGAGTCAGAAAAGGTGCCAGCGATTTCTTCGCCAAACTAATGATGCATACTCGGTCGCATCAACTTGTCGACGGAGAAACATCGGACTCGACCAAAACACGTTCAATGGTTTCCAGCAATTGATCCAGGCGGAAAGGTTTATAAAGCACTTCTTTTAGACCTGCCTGCCTTGCCTTTACAATGGAGTGTCCGGGGTCGTAACCAAAGCCAGTCATTAAAACGAGTGGTAAAGATGCGGTAATTGCTGCCAATTTCTGCATTAACTCGTAGCCATTCATATCGGGAAGACGAATATCGGCAAGTACAAGATCATAACCACCGAGTGCCGTGATATTTCGGACCATCGATAACGTTTCCACACCATCATGTGAAGTTTCCACTGCACACTGGTAACGCTCTAATAGAGCATGGGCGGCCACGCGGACATTTTCATCCGCGTCCGCGACTAAGATACGCCGTCCACTCAACAGAGGTCTCGATTCGGTCTGCAAAGACTGAGGAACGGCTTCGCTCGGAGTCATCGCTTGACCCACTTTCTGAATAACCTGTTTGATATCCCGCGCATTGCGTAGAATGCTCTCAAGGCGAGATACCACCTCTGGTTCGTGCCCGATATAACGCTCCATCACGTTGACTGTTTCATTCAAAATATCATCGATCGGAAGTGCAACGGCAGTATGTATTGCCTCAACACTCTTAGCAGCAGTGGTTGCCTTCTCTGCCACCAACAACTCCAGCGTGCCGAGGGCTGCAGCAACATCGCTGCTGAATCGCTCAAGAAACTGCAGGTCACTTTCATCGAACGCACATAAATCCGGACTTTCAACGTTAAACGTTCCCAGCATCTCATCATGCGAAATCAAGGGAACTGTGATTGAACTCTTTGCATCTCTCGCTCCCAGAAGATAGAGCGGATCCTCGGACGTGTTTTCACACAGATAGCTTTTACCGGTGGCGGCAACAAATCCGGTCACACCATTGCCTTGAGGCTGCGCATACAACTCACGGACCGCTGCTTCTTGCTCAATACCAACCGCCAGCAATGGTTCCAGACTACCTGTTTCTCGGTCAATTAAACGAATTTCCATCACGTCATAGTGCAACAACTCACCTGTGAAGTGAACGATATTCGACTTCAAAAGTTCAATCCGTTCATCGACCGACATGTGCTTTAGCTCTTCTGGCTTCAGATCCGCCAACTCCATGCCCGCCTTTTGAATCGCTTCCATTTTTTGCTGCTGATGCATTTTGGTTGTTACGTCACGGATCGTCACAATCAATTGATCAGATTGTTCAGCCTCTACAGTGGCTGGCACAGCATGAATATGAAAATATCGATTGTCTGCAGTTCTTAAAGTGGAATTGCTTGGTGTCTGAGACGACAAAGCGGTGTGCAACGGGCAAAAATCAGGCCCCAAAATTTCCGGGCTTGTCAGCACACCGTAGAAATTTTTACCAACCAACGCTCCCTGACCACACCATTTCTGCATGCACGCATTGTGCCAAATAATTTTGTTCTCCGCGTCAAGCAGAACGACGCCATCCGGCATACTCTCCAAAACGAGGGAATTGAATTTGATATCGCTAATTTGAAAAAGGCTCGTTTCCGGACTCTCCAAAACATGAATTGCGTCAAACGCATCCTGCCGAAGAAGATGAACGGCCCGCCACAAGTTTGCAACCGTCACGATTTGAAATCGTTCATTGAGGGATCGACGTACCGAGTCGTCTTGAGTCTCGAAATCGCCGATAAACAAAAGCTTTGGTTTCTTAGGCAACTTTTGTATCCCTTCGCTCGGCCGTACTTCTAAATGACAAAAGCCGAATAAGCCCTATCCATTGGCATCGGCTTTTGGGTCCAATGCCTTCGGTGGAAGTGTTCGCTCAATAAGATTTTGATTTGATCCATTATATTTTTTCCCATGCAGCCAATTTCGCTGACGATCAGGGATATCTTTTCAACTTCATGGGGTCGAAAAATAGTTCGCAAACGGTGATCATCCGCACCAACCCTATAATCGCTACAGAACCTCACAGAGAGCATAGTCACACAAGACGCTGATAGCTGATAAGGGGGCAAAAGTAAGCGGGAAACTTTCGTGAGTTTCCCAATTTCATCCTAATCGTAAGTGCCTAACTCGACAAGGATTCCAACTTGTAAGATCAGTTCAGCGCAGATTTTTTGCCGATTGAGCGATTCATAAAACCCCAGAGGGGGCCGCGACAGCCCCGAAGTTTAAACCGATCGCAAGACGCCTTTTATTTTGAGCAAAGGTCAGGCCGATAACAGAAAGCGGGAACACTAATCTGTCAAAGGTTTACCAGTAAAATGTTTCGTGCTTCGATTCTGGCCGTTGGTCTTTTTATTTCACTGATCGGTATTGAGTGCCTGGTCGTCGAAACAGCCGTTTTCACAACCGCTGATTTTTCGGACACCGACCTTTACAGCACCGCAGCTACCCCCTCTAGTTTCGTCGTCTCGCCACCCGCATGGGCTCCATGGGGACTATTGATCAGCGGATCGGTTGTCATGCTCTACTCATTTACTTTGCCTCATCGAGCCTGACGCAATTGAAACATTATTTGGCTTTAACGCGGTTTCATCACAGACACTCTCTGAACTCCGTATAAGTCGCTCGTCAATTGACGCGTCCTTATAGCCAAAATGCCAAAATGGTTGACAGGCAAACAATCTGAGTGTAGGAGAGTAGGGTGACGCCCACCTTCCTATCGGAAAAGACAATTATGTCTTGGCCTCCCTGCCAGAAAGATTTAATGCCATATTGTCGCGGATTATATTCCATCTCAATGGTATTGCTGCTTCATACCATGGCAGCAGGAGTGGCAGCAGGAACGGATACCCCGAAACGGCCAAATATCATTTTCATCTTTGCCGACGATCTTGCCTATAACGTGCTTGAAACAACAGGAGGGCATCAACCGCGTACACCCCACTTAGATAACCTAGCGCAAGCAGGCTCAGTTTTTACACATGCCTATAATCAGGGAGGCTGGCATGGCGCAATTTGTGTTGCCAGTCGGAGTATGCTCAACACGGGACGCTTTCTTTGGCAGGCGCAAAGGGAGGTCAAGCCTCTCACTAAGAAAAGCCGCAGCAAAAAATTGTGGAGTCAGTATTTTCAGGACGCTGGCTATACCACCTTTTTCTCTGGAAAATGGCATCTTCAAACAGACGTGACCAACGTGTTTGATATCGTAAAACATGTACGACCGGGAATGCCCGCCGATACGCCAGCAAGTTATGACAGGCCGCGCAAAGAAGACCTCTGGAAAGCCTGGAATCCGGCGCAGGGCGGCTATTGGCAAGGCGGGAAACATTGGAGTGAGGTGCTTGCAAATGATGCTTGTGATTTCATCAAAGGAGGAGTTCCGGACAACACACCATTTTTCATGTATCTCGCATTCAATGCCCCGCATGATCCTCGGCAGGCACCAAAAGAATTTATAGATGCTTATCCGCTTGAGAATATTGCGGTGCCGAAGTCTTTTGTTCCCGAATACCCATATAAAGATGCGATGGGTTGCGATGCACAATTGCGAGATGAGCGATTAGCACCGTTTCCACGGACGCCACATGCAGTCCAAGTCCATCGCCAGGAATATTATGCAATTATTTCACACTTGGATCAGCAAGTCGGTCGGATTCTGGATCTGATTAAAGAGTCACAATATGCTGACAACACACTTATTATTTTCTCTGCCGACCACGGCCTCGCGGTCGGAAATCATGGCCTGCTGGGTAAACAAAATATGTTTGATCACAGCATGCGAGTCCCATTTATTTTAAAAGGACCAGGTATCGAATCGGGGCAACGTTTTTCAACGCCAATCTATCTGCAGGACATTATGCCAACTACGTTAGAATTCGCCGAGATTGACGTGCCTGCACACATACAATTTCGCAGTCTTGTTCCCATCCTGCGAAAGCAGCGTGTGGACAACTATGATGCAATCTATGGCGGATACATGCAAAGCCAAAGAATGATTGTCCAAAACGGATTTAAATTAATCCTCTACCCGACGATTCGCAAAATTCTTTTGTTTGATCTGCAGGCAGACCCGAACGAGTTACACAATCTGGCGAATAGTCCAAAACAAAAAAAACGATTGCAACAACTTTTTACAGAATTGCTGAACTTACAGAGAGAGACCGGCGATACGCTGAATCTGCAGGCTCTCTATCCGGCTCTTGCCCGCAGCGGCTAAGTGATTCGATCTCACTTTTCAGTAGACGACATCCCCGTCGAGATGATAAATCGCCCGAATGACCCCATCATAATCTTTCCATTCAGTGATTTTAAAACCGCCCTCAACTGTCACCGGTCGCACGCTGTAACTGGCACTCTTTCCGGCCTGCATCTCTACCATGACACAATCATAAAGCGCGGCACCTGGCCCGAAGCAACACTCTAAATTGTCTCGAACCAAGACAAATTGGGTGAGTCCATCTTGCTTGAAACTTGGCAAGATGTATCCGCGAATCTTAATCTTCTGCCCGTCATACTCGGTAATCTTTTTGGTGAGCATCGAGCGATCAAACGGGTCGTCTATTTTCATTTCAAACTTGATGTCATCAAATGAGATCGCTTGTGTTTTAGAACTCTTGGACTTTTGTGCTATTGGAAACAGTGGCCTCGCGGATTCAGCTTGCTGATCGTCGCCTTGATTGACTTTCCGCTCACCAGTATTGGATCCATCTTCGTCTGACGAGGACGCTGAAGAAGACGATTCCAATGGCACTGTTAAACCCTGATTACACGCTGGCAGCAACAAAGCCACCATCACCAAGAGAGTATTTTTCGTCCAACCACCTTTGATCATCGCAACTGACCGTTATCCAGATGATAATAAACTTCGCCACCCGCATCGACCGCTTGGCCCGGATTCTTGACGAGCCTGAATGTGCCAGCAACTTTGTGCAGGTAAGGATCAAATTGCAACCGCTCAGGGTCAGACAGCGTGACCTGGATCCGATCGGTTAATTTCGGATTTCCACCAAAACAGCAGTCTCCTTTATCGCGAACCAATAGAAAGGTTTTGATTCCTTGGCGTTGTTTCCCAGGAAAGACATATCCCTTGATAAAAACCTTTTTTCCATCGAGCTCTTCAGCAAGTGGCGGAATCTTTTGTCCGATTTTTCCTTCCTCTGGTTGCAGCTGGGAATAAAAAATCCGCTCATATCCGCTTGGTACTTCTGTGGCATACACGTACGATGCGACACTTGCGCCTGCTACGAGAAGCGTGGACGAAAGAATCACTCCCGCGATTGCGACACCCCGGCCTGTTAGTTCACTCGGATGTTTACGGATTTGCAAGATTGCATAAAAACCGAACAGGATGCCTAAAATGGGAATTGCAGCTAAATAAAGAGTAAGTAAGGCAAGGGCCGACAAAAATCCGAGTGCAAGACTCATTACTGCTGCGCCCGACAATGCGCGATAGTCGTCATCACTGACAGTCACGTCAATCGTCTCACCTAACTGGACATTCATACTCATGTCGATGCGATTTCGGACAATGATCTAATTAATCTATGAATTGATACCATCCACGCGAAATAAAATTTATGGTTTCGGCGAAGATTTCTCGGTCTCTTGTTTCTCTTCTTTCGGCTTCGTAGCAGTGGCAACTTCTGATTTTTTCCCCCGACTTCCCGTAGCGAATGGGAAAAATGTGGTGGCTCGCCTCACCGCATCTGGATCAATCTTAGCCAGTTCTCCCAATTGTTCTTTGGCCTCCGGAAGGGGACATGCGCGGAGAAAATTAACAATCGGCACACGAACCCAACTCGATTTTTCCCCAGCATCTTTAAACATCTGAACAAGACGGTCCATAGAACCCCAATCTTTCCAGCGGGCTAAATCCGGTATCACCAGATCCGCCAACTCAGGTCGGTCAAGCACAATCTGCAAAGCTGCAATCAGCCGATCACGTGGAATTATGTCGCCTTCCTGCCCCTGAAAGCGAATTGCCATGATTGCCGCATACGTGTGTACATATTCAGGATCCCAAAACACGCCACCCCTTAAAAATTCGTCTTCAACCAAATCGATGCCTTTTGAACCAGCAAGGGTGAGATAACAAGAGATCAATGAATCGAGACCCTTTAGTTGGCTCTCGTCTCCAGAAACGAGCATTTCGCGGAGCAAACCCAAATCTTCTGGTTTCCCACAAACGCTCAGCATTGTGAAATAAAGACGACGATTGGAGGGAGTCACATCGGGATTTTGAATCCACCCTAGAAGCCTTTCATGATCGATACGGGCACGAATATCTTTGAGTGCCTGGTAGTCAGCTCTTGCAAATTCATCGAAGGCATCTCCTTGCAAAATCGGATCTTTATCTTCCAGATAATCTTCAAAAAAGACTAACCTTTCAGATCCATTCTCCGGAAGCTTCAGCACTTGCTCCACATACGTCTGAGCCCGTTGACTTAGCGGCACCGGAGGAACCCATTGCAGATCTTCTTCTTTTCCGATTCCACGAAGCAAACATTCTGCACCCAGGGGAGCATCTCCCGTATAAATTGCGACAATCTCATCGCCAAGATCGACTCGCTTGTCTCCTTTATAAATTTTTTTGATTCGAAATGTGGTCTTATAAGAATCAATAATGTCAGCCGCAGGCAATTCACCCTCACTCGAGTCAGGGCGCTTTGGGCGGGCCACAAGTTCGCCGAGTACTGCCACATCGGCGGCATTGATATCTTCGGTGAAGGTGGTCTTTACGGGGCGACAAAAAGGACAGGCTAAGAGGAGGCTGGTACCACCGGATAAAAACAACACCACCGCCAAAATCCGAAAAAAAGATTGCATTTGCCTTGAACCTCGCGATGATTTTTCTGGGAACAACACAATCAAAAAGATTGTGGTTGCCGCCGCATCACAAACCAACCTAATAATACCACGAACAACACACCAATGACGAGCGGAATGCCATAGCGCCAGGGGTCCATCTGCTGCCTGAGTGGAACCTGTGTCACTGTCGGCTGTTTTTCACCAAAAACCACCGGAGTATCAGTGGCAGGCTCTGCATTGCCCACCCGTGGGGTCTCGGTCCGCTCGCCTTGCGAGGCGTTGACCGTCTGATTCTCCACGCCGATGTTCCTTGGGCCCATTGCGAAGGGAAGCGCGAACCGTCGGCCATTGCGAACCGCAAGGGGATCAAGTGCCTCGAGTTTTGGAATCTGTTTTTTTGCTGATTCGGTGGGACAGGCGAGTAAATAGCGAATCGCCGGTTCCCGTACCCACAACCCATCTCCGTCCGCATTGATAAACATGGCAACAACTTGATCCACTGCCGACCAATTTTCCCAACGCGCAAGATCACTCAAAACGCGGGCACCCAACGTGGGTCTTTGTAGCATTCGTAAAAATACATCGCTTATCCGCTCTCGCTTAATAACCGATGCCTCTTGCCCGTGAAACCGTAACGCCGTGATCGCGTCCCCCGCGCGTCGCTCGTGATCGGATCCCTCCTGCATGAGAAAGACGTTCTCAATGAGCGGTAAACCCTCTGCGCCGGCAATACTCAAATAGCAGGCAATAATCGCGGGAAGCGAGTCGCTCGCCTGCTTCTGCTCTTGTTTTATTTTTGACGTTAGAAAAGGCAACTCCTGCGGTGTACCGCAGATCGTGAGGAGGGTGTAACAGAGTTTCCTGATGTTCGATTCGGTCTCCGGATTATCAATTTTAGCAATCAAAGTTTGCTTATCGAGCACCGGTTTCAACTGCTCGAGCAATTCATAGGGGGCTTTGCCGAATTCGTCAAATGCATCCCGGCGAAGCATCGGATCATCACTCTCTAAATAAGCCATTGCCTCGATCAATCGTTGCGGCTCATCTTCCGGTAAACTCCTCATTCGATTTAAGTACGCTATCGCTTCGTCTGACATGGCGATCGGGGTTGTCCAGCGGATTTCCATAGCAGTCTGATCATCGTTGTCGATCCAATTGCCATGGATAAGATACTGATCACCCGATTTAGCACTCTCGCTGGGGAAAAAAAGTACCTTCACCGAAAGACTGTCATCAATTTCGTCGGACCCCTTAAAGATATTTCGGATTCGAAACGATGATTTATACGCCTCCGGATCGGCGATCCCCGGATCGACCTCCGGAGTACCGATGTATTCCGCGACAACTGCAAGATCTGCGGCGGCCATTTCATCACAAAGTGTTGGTGAGAGGCTGGCACAAATCGAACACCCCTCCACGACTCCGGGTGGGGCGATGCTGAATCCCAGACTAATAAGAGTAGTCACCTGCAAGAGAAATTTCACAAAAGCAGACATGCGATTCGTTCCAGATTCCCCTCTAGGGAGACTGACTCAATGCCCGGGAGACATCGGTCCGATAAGCGACCAATGCCGGAAGAAAGCCAACGAGGACTGCCAGTAGAATTAATGCGGGAATCAAAACCAACTCAGGGGATATACGCCAACCGCCGAAATCCGCTGCAGGTGCTGGTTCTAAAAAGTGAATCATTACCCCGGTGTTGTCCGCGATAACTGATGCAAAAGCACCAATGGCAGAATGCCCGAGAATTACTCCGACTGCGCCGCCAAGGACAGCCAACAGAATCGCTTCGAGCAGAACAATGGTCATCACGGTAACCCGCCCGGCACCCAATGCTCGCATGATGCCAATTTCTCGACTCCGATCACTCATCGAGTTATACATACTCACCATGACACCAACTCCTGCGACAATCACGACAAGAATTGCGAGAACCAAGAGGATTGTTTGGACATGCCCCACGATTCCCTCAAAAAGTTGGGCAACCTCCCGACTGGGATAAACGGCCTGAGCGACACTGCCTTCGTTGACTTTATTGTGCAAGATTTGAGAAAAGACATCGTTCTTGAGCAATAACAACACCGCCGTTACCTCGCGTTGATTTTCCGGCAATGGAACGGCTTTACCCTCTGTATCCGGTGCAGGTGTGACCACTGAGGTGGACTGGTCCTTGTCATCGGTAATCTTTGCGGCGAATGACTCCTGCATTTCGCCAAGCAAAGATTCCACCTGTTTCACTTCGCTTGCAACATTCGGTTCGAGCTTACCCGCGGCAAGCAATTTCGCCAGCATCGTATCGACTCTCTTTAAGCGATCCACCTGCTGTCTGTATTCTCGCGATTCGGCTGACTCCGGTTCGGATTCAACCGGTTTCGCGTGGTCGCCGATCAGATAAAAACCTTCCATGTTGACAAACACCGCACGGTCATTGGGTGTGCCGGTCGGCTTTAAAATGCCTACCACATGAAACGCATCTTCCTCATGAACATGTGCATCCTCGTCTTCCGCCAATCCGTGTGTAATGGGAAATCGGTCACCGACCGTTAAACCCGTTTTCTTTGCCGCCACAGCGCCAATCACCGCACCGCGAAAATCATCCGCTGTGAAGTTTTTGCCTGCCGAGAATTCGTAAAATTTCGGTTTTCCATCGGCATAGCTACCGTAGCTCAATTTATCGAATAAATCGGGTGTGGTCCCGACAACGCGAAACTCCTGGTAACTGTCCCCTAAACAATAGGGAACCGCCACCTCGACTGCCGAAGCATACTTTCCTCGCGTCGGTTTGCCCTCTGCATCTTTGTATTCAGTAAACTCTTTATAGAACGAATATGGCACGTTCTCGATTGGTTGACTCAGATGAAACACCGTGTTGAGCGTCAATTGTAACTTTCCACCCTTCGCACCAAGAATAAGATGGTAGCCCTGTGCTGCCTCACGGAATGATTGAGCAACCACCCCGTACACCACCAAAACAATAATCACCAATGCCGTCCCCAGGGCAATGGAAAGGCCAGTCAACAACGAGGAAAGACTTCGTTGTTGAACGCTCCGCCAGGCAATCTTCCATAAACTCATCGTTCAACTCGCAATCTTTGCCCGCCTAAGGGTGTGAAGAAATGGTCTATACAACACTATGCTCGACTTGATTGATGTCCGATAATTCATCGACTCGATCAAATTGTGCACGAATCTCCGCAGTGTGAGTCACCATCACCAGAGCCACATTCTCTTCGCGACATGTCTCGCGAATCAAATCGACAATCTGTTGTTGATGTCCGGCATCCACATTTGCAGTGGGTTCATCTGCCAAAAGTAACTGAGGTTTGTTTGCCAATGCTCGAGCAACTGCCACCCGTTGCTGTTCACCCACCGAAAGTGCCGCAGGGCGGTGCGACAGTCGATGCTCAAGTCCAACACGCTTGAGCAACTCGCGCGCGCGGTCGGCATCGGCAGCGTTGCGCGTGAAAGCCATTCCTAAGCAGACATTTTCCAGCGCACTGAAACCAGGTAGGAGATTAAATGTTTGAAACACGTAGCCCATTTTGTCGGCACGGAATCGGTCACGCACCGCTTCAGACAGTTGGGTAATATCTCTTCCATCAATCTCGACGATTCCTGAATCCGGCTTGGTGATCCCCGCAATCACATGCAGCAGGGTGGTTTTACCACTGCCACTCCGGCCGACCAGCAGCATCTGCTCCCCCCGGTCGACCTGAAATTGCCGAATGTGGAGTATCGGCAACCGGGTCCCATCCGGCTCTAAGTAAGCTTTCCGGACATCTTGAAGCAAAAGCATGCCAATCACCTGCAATACGCTTGTTCACGGAAGTACCCCTGCGAATCGATGATAACGCGCTGCCGCGAGGCGACAAGTCCAAAACGTTCATCTCAACACCTCCCTACAACTCACTACAACTCCAAGGTGGGATGCGCTGACAGATAGCGAGCGATTTTACGTCCTGTCACGCTCAGGGGCACATCGCTCAATTCAGCCGCACGGACCCAGCGATGCGGGGTGAGGTTCCCCTGTTTGCGTCGTGACGACGCGATCGTCGCCGCATAGCAATCCAGCGTAATCTGATATCGAGTCACCGAATGCTTGAGTGTTTTTATGCGATTTCCAGGCGACACTGTGTAGCCAGTCAAGTCGCGGACTCCGTCGATAATCTGTGAGGCGACAGCCGATGGATTCTTTTGATCCAACCGCATCCTGGGAAAATCCCAGAGGCCTGACCACCGTTCGTCCGGCCCGCACTGGCGAATCAAAAATCGTTGCTTGCGACAAATCAACACTAACGCCTCACGAATTTTTTCGATCGTTTCCCGAGGCCGCATCACCGGAATATCTGCGGTGAGTTTTTTCTGACGAGCCAGACAAAGATCGGCCACAGGGCATTCCTCACATCGAGGGGATTTCGGGATGCAAATGAGGCTTCCTAATTCCATCAAAGCTTGATTGAATTGTCCGACGTGTTTTCTAGGTATTAGGTTCTCTGAGAGAGACCAGAGTGTTTCCTGAGATTTTGACGATGAAACCTCAGATCGAAGCGCCGCCAATCGCGCCAGCAAGCGGATCGTATTGGCCTCTAAAATAGGCTCCGTTTGATCGAATGCGAAAGATAAAATAGCGGCTGCTGTATATCGCCCGATGCCCGGAAGTCGCTGCAGTTCTTTCCGGGAAGTCGGCAAAACTCCTCCAAGTTCTGTCTCGACTTTTTTGGCCGCAGCATGGAGTTGTCTTCCACGTCGATAGTAGCCCAGCCCTTCCCAAAGTTGCAAAACCTCCGCTTCCTCTGCTTCTGCCAAATCGCTGAGTTGTGGAAATCGGTCGCAAAATCGCTCGTAGTAGGGAATCACCGTTTTAACCTGGGTTTGCTGAAGCATGATTTCGCTGACCCAGATTCGATACGGATCTTGTGTCCGTCGCCAAGGTAAGTCTCGAGCCTGGCGGGTATACCATGCTTTTAGCCGACGTCTGAATGTTTGCCGCCACGAGGCGGTCATAAAAGATTGCATCGGTGCATGTCTCACTCAGAAGACCGTCATACCCGGGAGAACCTCTCCCACGGATTCCCCGATCAAAGTGGGCATTTTACACATTTTTCAAGCCGACAACCCGGACCGGTCGCATTTTTACGTTGGCGACGCCTTCACACATTCCCCGGCCTATCCCACTTGAAAAGATTCTCAATTCGCTCATCATGGAGGGTTACAGAAAACCTCCACGGGTGATTGATTTCCGGCAAGCGATGCGGTGATCACCCAGCAATTCGGTATTCCCGGATTGTGATTTTTTTCAAACAAAGGAGACATCGTTATGGCGCGTTATCGAGACGCAAAAGGGAAAATTAATCGCCGCTTGGGTGCGCAGATCTACGAAAGCGGAGGCGCAGTTCGTGCCTTTGATCGACGCCCCGAGCCACCGGGGATGCACACTCGACCCCGCAAGCTGTCGACCTATGGTCAAGGTCTGGTTGAAAAGCAGAAGATCAAGCACTTCTACGGCATCGGCGAGCGACAGTTGCGACGTTACTTCGCTAGCCTCTCACGGAAACCGGGGCGAACCGGGGAACTGTTGTTATCATTTCTCGAGTGCCGTCTCGACAATGTGGTCCGCAAAGCATGTTTAACCCGCACGCGACCGCAAGCTCGACAGGGAATCGTACACGGACATTTTCTCGTCAATGGAAGGCGAACGAATAAACCCTCTTATCACGTCCGCCCCGGTGATGTGATCCAAGTACGAAACCGTAAAAATATATTGCAGTTATATCACCACATGGAAAAAGAGTCTGAAGGCGAACCATGTGATTGGTTGACCGTCGATACAGAAACTTTGCGGATTACAGTCCAGCAACAACCTGGCCGCGCGGACATTAGTCTACCGGTAGATGAAAACCTCGTGGTCGAATTCATGTCCCGCTAAGCGACCCGTTTGGGGCGAGGCGACTGAATACCCGATCAGAGCTGCACTCCAACGCGGCGTGCCCGCTTCCGGAGCGCCTGTTCGAAATAAGGGTAGGCCCAATCCGCCTGGTCGCATGCCCAGACAAAGGTCCCTTGTACCATTTCTAGCGAAAGGGTCCCGCGGGCTACATGAGCGACCACCTTGTCTAGAAAGGCTTCCTGTACTGGAGAGGCCGGCAAAAGACCCACCGTCAATTGGGCGCGAAGTTCCGCAAGCTTGCGGACTGATCGGGATTGCTGCGGATCGCCCGCGACCTGCTGGAGTTGGGATTGATCGACCATAAACCCGAGTGCGATCAATAGAGGGCACCAAACAAGCAGTGCACGAAATGATCTAGCAAACAGGCGGTGGATCAATGGTTTCTGTAAAATCGGTGACGGTTTATGCCGTGACATGAATGGTCCCCTACACGGATCTTTCCCGGCTTGGCTTGTAGAAAATGACTATTCTTTCAACAAGGGCAGTTCGATGAGGGGCCCACATCCAACACCTTTCATGACCTTTGCTTGCGGTTAAGATACAGAGCGATCGGGGAACAGAGAACGACTTATGTAAACGCTATATCAGCTCCTTACGCTCCTTGTTAGACCACGGAATACTTTCATGACCGACCCGCTTTTATCATCGCCTCGGCCATCCATGCAGTTCAGAGCTCTACTACTGACAGCAGTACTATCATCGAATATTGGATGGGGCAGTCTTGTTATTGCCGCGGACACCAGCGACATCCCAACATCGTCGCATGAAACGCCTAATGTCATTTTAATTTTCATCGATGATCTGGGCTATGGCGATGTAGGCTTCAACGGTGCGAGTGGTCCGCGCACACCGCATCTTGATGAAATGGCCCGCAACGGCATGCGTTTTACCGATTTTTACGTGGGATGTCCGGTTTGTTCGGGATCGCGCACCGCGCTGATGACCGGCACACACTACCAAAGACTCAATATGGATGCGGTGCTGTTTCCGCACAGTACACAGGGACTTCATCCGGATGAAGTGACGATTGCAGAAATGCTACGAGCAATCGGCTATCGCACGACTTGCATCGGAAAATGGCATCTTGGGCATTTACCGCCCTGCTTACCCACGATGCAAGGATTCGATTCGTATTACGGCATTCCATATAGCAATGACATGTGGATTGACCCTGCGAACAAACTGTCCAAGGAGATTGTTCTCCGAGAAGGGGTCACTCGAGAGCAGTTGAAAAAAGGACAAAAACACATGAATTGGGTCCCGTTAATGCGTGATGAAGAAATCATTGAATATCCGGCAAATCAGGCAACACTCACGAAGCGGTATACCGAAGAGGCCGTGCGTTTTATTGATGCAGCAAAAGGGGGCCCCTTTTTTCTTTATTTGCCGCATACCATGGTGCATCTACCCTTAGCTGTTTCGAAAGAATTTGCAGGACGCACTGATCGGCTCATCTGGGATGCGATCGAGGAAGTTGACTGGTCAGTGGGTCAGATCACCCAAGCCGTTCACCATGCTGGTTTGGATGCAAAAACATTGATTATTTTCACCAGCGACAATGGAGCTGCAGTCGGTTCTTCGCTGCCGCTGCGATCCCGAAAAGGAAGCGTGTATGACGGTGGTATTCGTGAACCGACCGTTATGCAATGGAAGGGAAAAATTCCTGCGGGAAGTATTTGCCGCGAGGTGGCAGCGAGCGTTGATATTCTGCCGACACTTGCCTTTCTTGCGGGAGCAAAACTACCAAGCCAACCAATTGATGGACACAACATCTGGCCACTAATGGAGGGTAAGCATGGCGCTAAAAGTCCACATGACACATATTGTCTGCTGCATGGACCGGGTACCGTACGTAGTGGAAAGTGGAAATACTATCCATGGCAAGAAGGAACACGGCATGAGGATCGACCACGAAAAGTAAAGCTGTTGTCGAAACATCCAGTCCAACTGTACGACACGGTTGCCGACATTGGAGAAACAACCAATCTTGCGGAACAATATCCCGATGTGGTCAAACGATTACAAACGGCATTTGAAAAACATCAAGCCGATCTAAATACGAATCAGAGACCCGCTGTCGATCTTCAACGACCGCCAGACAGTCTCTCGCCATCGCGGCCGCGATGAAGCGTGATACCGATCATTATTGATCGCTCCAGATGGGCCAATAGCGTCCGCCCTCCACCTCGATTCGGCAGGGAGTGGTTTGGAATACCTCGGAGAGCAATTTGGTGTTTACCATTTTCTTGGTCAGGCCACTGCATGCAATCTTCCCTTGATTCAGAACCAAGGTGTGCTCCATCGGTGGAAGAATTTCTTCCACATGGTGGGTGACAAATATAACACGGGGAGATTGTGAATCGGTCATCCAGACATGTAAGTCTTCCAGTAGTCGTTCACGTGCTCCAGGATCCAGTCCGGCGCATGGCTCATCGAGCAGAATCAGCAGGGGATCGGCCATGCGGGCCCTCGCAATCAAAATCCGTTGTTGTTCCCCTTGCGAAAGATGACCAAAGTGGCGATTTCGAAACGGTGTCATTCCCAATTTTTCAATTTGCGCGGCAGCTCGTTCTCGATCTTCTGCAGTGAGTCGAGAGCGAGTTGCGGGGCGAAGTCCCCACTGGGCAAAACGTCCGCTGAGTACCGTATCTATTGCCGGCTCATGCGGGGGAACCAACTTTGTAAGATGTTGAGCGACCCAACCGATACTTTGCCGCAAAATTCTCAAATCGCTGCAGGCTCGACCACATCGCCAGATGCTCCCACCGGCATTCGGCCAGAGGAAGCCTGTCGCCAACCGTAGCAGGGTTGTCTTTCCACTGCCATTCGGACCCAGCAGAGCCCAATGTTCATCGCCGCGGAGTGTCCAGCTTACACGATCCAGAATTTTACAGCCCGACACCTCATAAGACACCTCTCTAAATTCAAGCAATGGTTTGGAGGGCATCGAACGCTTTCATTTTACGGCAATCCATGAGATTGCTATTGCTGGACAGCTTCCGGCAGTTGAATCTCTTGAAGCGGACGCTTGGGGTCGAGATGCACGTTAAGCTCTTGTTGGCCCACGGGCGCAGAGCAAATACCGCGCGTTGGAACGTCTCCACCGGCGACCCATACAATGCCGGCTAAAACTGCATCACGCTGCTGATCGTGTGCCCAGATACGGTGCCAGTGACCTCCCGTAAATCCAATGCCGCGTCCACCATCAGGTCGCTCTAAACCCCACATCAGAGTCTCTTTTTTTCCATCCGCAGCCTGGATGTGAGGGTAGGGGACCGGTGGATAACCATTCTTTGAGCGAGCTTGCTTGCCCGGCACGGCCTGCAACAGCGGCGTGATAGCGGTATCTTCCGGAAAACGGATTGAAAAGTACCACTCATCATTAATATCTGCCGTTGTCTGAGACTGCGTGACGGGATGCTCTGCATTCGGTTCGATGCGGGCAATCCAATGAGGATTGGTCGAGTAACCAGATTCGTAAAATCCGCCGATCCATCTCTTGAAACAATCACCCGCCACACCCGGTTCCACATGGACCGCATAGTGCATGCACATCAGTCCCATTCCTTGCCGCGTTTTCCGATCAATCTCCTCGAAATGTCCCATCAGCGGGTGCGCACCCAACCCGTCTGCATAGACAACCAATCCATCTGCGTTTTGCAGTGCCGTAGGATCTTTCGGCCAGCCACCGTCGTGATAACTTGCAACCGCAAGGCTATCAATCGCTTCTAATCTCTTTGCCAGAAGTTTCACCCCGGCGTTAAACTCGTGAGCACCGCTGGCATGCGATGGAGCACCAGCAAGTAAAACGACCTTTTTGCGACCGCCGCAAAGGGGCAAACGCTTCAAGCGGATATCCTTAAACTGAATTGTCATCGCGGGTCCGGAGTGAATCTGAAGTGCCAGTTTACCCGAGAGATCACGCTGTGTTTTTTCTTCGTCGATCACCTCGGCCGAGGTGATCCCGTTGATTTTCAACGTGATGTGAGGACCGCAGGCCATAATCTCATAGTCATTCCAACCATCAAGGTCTACCTTCGCCTGCTTCCCCTTAAGCGGTGTGGTCTGACGATTTCCCTCGGGACCGATGACTGTTTTTTCGCCTCTTTTGGCCAGCACGCCTCGACCATGCTCATCGTACAAGAGCCCCAGGTAGGTACCGGCACGATCAATATCGGCTTGATAACCCAGGGCATGTCCATCCTCCGCAATCTGGGAACGGAATTGGATACCTGAATTGGCAGCAGGTGGACCTGTAATTCGAAATTTCAAGCGCAGGATGAAGTCGTCCAAGGACCCGAGTTGCCACACGAGAAACTGATTGCGTCTGCAAGGTAAAGCTTCACTTGACTCCGCCGTGATAGCCCCATCCCGTATCGACCAATAGCGCATGTCAGGTGCCGACCAGCCATTGAGGGTTTTACCATCAAAGATTGATTGAAAACCGGCTTCCTCTGCGGCACTCGATAAATCGGTTTTCACAAGAACCCACAATAAACACAAAACGAATAAATGACCCCACCGCCTGCACAGCGATCTGTCGAAAGCACATTTTTTTTCTAAATTTGCCAAAGGAATACCTCGCTGCTTGTACATTCTTTTTATCAAATATATCGGTCAAACTTGTTCCGTCACACGTTGGCGGAATGCTTCTGGAAAATTTTCGGCATGGCGGTGGATTAAATGCTTTCCGATGATAATGGCATCCATATCCGTGCGTAAAAAACAACGGATCGCCTCCAGCGGTGTTCTTACGATTGGCTCATTCTCGTTCAGCGACGTATTGAGCAAAATAGGTACACCGGTTTTTGAAAAGAATCGCGTGATCAACGCGTGATAGAGCGGATTGGTCTTTTGAGACACCGTTTGTAGACGCCCGCTGCCATCCACATGCGTGACGGCGGGAATTTGATTTTGTTTTTCTGGTCGGACCGGGAAGACTTTTTCCATGTAAGGCGTCGGTTCATCGACGGCAAACCATGTACCCACATGCTCTTCTAAAATACTGGGGGCGAAAGGCCTGAACTTTTCTCTAAATTTGATTCGCAGATTGATAATGTCCCGCATATCGGTTCGACGAGGATCCGCTAACAAGCTGCGATTTCCCAGGGCCCTTGCGCCGAATTCCATGGGACCCTGAAACCAGCCTACTACCTTACCATCGAGCAGCAAATCGACGACGATATCAAGAAGTTGATCTTCGCAGTAGGACGCTGTCGGCACCCCGAGACGATCAGCCGCCTCGACAACATCAGCATCTGACGCTTCACAGCCCCAGTAAGCATGCTCTTGCACAAAACCCCGTTTACCGTTCAGCACACGATTCCAGATATAAAACGCCGCGCCGAAGGAAGTTCCGTTGTCTGCAGCCCCAGCTGGAATATAAACGTTCTCAAAATCGGTTTCGGCCGTAACCTTTCCGTTGGCAACAGAGTTCATGGCAACGCCACCTGTTAGACAAACGTTTTTGAGGCCTGTCGATTTTTGCAGCGATCGTAAGAGATGAAGAATGATCTCTTCGGTCACCACTTGCAGCGATTTGGCGATGTTGTCATGCCGTGAAGTCATCTCCTCTCGCGGATCACGGGGTGGTCCTAATGTGCGCTCCAGCAAGGTGCTATGAAACGGTTCAACACGCGGCGCGCCATCATTCCATTGCATGCGGATACCTTTGCGATGATGCGTAAAATAATCAAGATTCAAGGCAAACGAATCCTTATCCGGGAAGATCATTTTCCGGAATAGATCGATGAATTCTGGTTCGCCATAGGGCGCAAGCCCCATAACCTTGTACTCATCCCCGTAGTGAGGAAAACCAAGGTACATCGTTATGGCCGTATAGAGAAAACCAATCGAATGCGGATAGTAAACTCGATTAATATTTTTCCACGAAGTATGCCGAGCTTCCGCCGAGAGCATACTTGTGAAATCACCCATGCCGTCAATCGATAGGACGGCTGCGTGATCGAATGGAGAAATTAAAAATCCCGCCGCGACATGCGCGTCATGGTGTTCAATTCGGTGAAACTTTGCCTTGATTTTTGACGAGGGGAGTGCGACTGCAGCAGCAAATTGCTCGGCAAGTCCAAACGTTTTCCCTTGTCTCTGGAGGCGATTCACAATCGCACGGAGGGAAGGACGATGGCGAGCGAGAAAGCTCAGGCGGGGCCAGAAATTGTCGCGCGGATTAAACGAAATGCCTACGTGATCAATTTCTTCTGCACTAATACCGCCTCGCTCTAGACACCAGCGAATCGATTCGGTCGGAAAACCGGCCCAGTGTTTAATTCGATTAAATCGTTCCTCTTCGACAGCTGCGATCAGCTCTCCATCGACCACCAAGGCAGCTGCCGCATCCCCATGGTAAGCATTTAACCCGATAATGTTCATCACACTTCCTTCACCATCGCCTGCAGTGTCGCAGTCTACCACGACAAATCTTCGGCAAGAAACCTTACCTGCTGCCCCAAGTTTTCCGCACCCCACGGGATGCGACGTTAAAGAGAAATTGTTTTCGGGTATTGCTATAATTTAACTGGAAGATGCCCATTGATTGTAACCGCGACGAGCTTCTCATAAAATGCGAGAGTAGGGCATCGAAACAAATAAAATCGCTCGCGATTCGATTTACATTCCAATGATTGCTTGTATCACGTGACATGACTATTGAAGCAAAGTTAATTGTTGTAGAGGGAGCAACGGAAGCTGAAATCAAACTCAAACTGCCGACAATCATTGGTCGAAGCGGTGAGGCATCCCTTAAAGTCCGCACTTCCGTTGTAAGCCGCGAACACTGTCGGTTGTATGAAAAAAATGGTGCGTTGTATGTTGAGGATCTAAACTCATCGAATGGTACGTTCGTGAATGAAGAAAAAATTACAGCGATCACACCCATCGCCACCGGCGATTTTCTGACGGTAGGCCCGGTAACACTCGAAGTCGTTTGCGAAAAAGATGATCGCAGCATCTCTCATGATCCATACTCGGGTGACAAAAGTGTTCTCACCGAATCGCCCGTGCCAGACGCTGAGTCTGCCTCCAACGTCCATTACCAGGAAACTATCGAGGGAAGCTTTCTCGGCATTGACGATTCCATGCCATTGAAGTCCGGTGCGGAAAAAAAGCGGGAAAATCCGGAGTCACCGGAAGGTGATTCGATACAATTTAAGACGCTGAAAAAATCACGCGATCCTAAGTCAAATCAAGTTGACGACGAAAGTGGATCGGGGATCAATCACGGAAAAGGGAAAGCGGAACAAAGCAATGCGTTAGATGATTTTCTCAAAAACCTTAATAAATAATTTCGATTCAAATACCAATTTGATCTTTCACTATTTCTAATTTCCGATCGCCTCTTCCAAAATTACAAAACAGCGGTATTACAAATGTTTTTCGTAAAAAAATATTTTCTTTCGCGATTTTTTTTAGTTCTTGCAACGGTTGCAATGCTATTTTCGATTGCCAATCTATCGAAGGCCGAGGTAACTTCTGTGGGTGAGAATACAAAATCTGATACGAGCGATACGGATGCATTGGCATTAGCAACTTTTGGCGGGGGATGCTTTTGGTGCACCGAAGCGGTGATTGAGCAGTTTGACGGAGTAAAGCAAGTCGTGTCTGGTTATGCGGGTGGTTTTCTACCGAACCCAACCTACAAAGATGTCTGCAGCGGATTAACAGGCCACGCAGAGGTTGTGCAGGTTACTTACGATCCCAAGAAAGTTTCTTACCCACGTTTGCTTGAGGCATTCTGGATGAGTCACGATCCGACGACCTTGAACCGCCAGGGAAATGATGTCGGAACGCAGTACCGTTCAATTATTCTCTATCACGATTCGGAACAAAAAAAAATTGCAGAAGATGCAATTCGCAAACTGGATCAGGCAAAGATTTTTCGCGCACCGATTGTGACTCAGATCGCGCCATTGACAACATTTTATCCGGCCGAAGCAGATCATCAGAACTTTTATCGCGACAACAGTGGAACGCGATATTGCCAAGCGGTGATTGAGCCAAAACTGCGTAAAATCCGTAAGCTCTTTGCCGAAGATCTACAAACGGACTCTGTCGGGCGAGGCAAATAGCAGCAAGGCTTTTGTCGCGTCAGTTTGTATCGAGAAAAGATTCCCCTCCGTGGCGGGGAGTGTTTTATGCCTTTTTGTGCTATCGTAGTGTACGTAAAGTAACGCTATCGCTTCGCTGAGATCAGACTCGCGGGGTGGTCCCACCTTCGTTGCGAAACACAATCTTTTCGGCTTCCACCTTACCCATGCGATTTTCTTTTTATGGACTAAGGAGTGAAATTTTATGTTTCTCCCGTTATCGAAAAAATCTCGAGGTTTTACCCTCGTAGAATTGCTGGTTGTAATTGCAATCGTCGGCATTCTGGTGGCTTTGTTACTCCCCGCCCTTTCTTCAGTACGCGAATCGGCGCGGCTTACGCAGTGCAAAAACAATCTCAAACAGGTCGGTCTCGCAGGCCTGCAATACACCGAAGCCAGAAGGCATTATCCAACGGGTCGTGACGATACAAAGCAGTATTCGGTTTCCTGGGCTTTTCGCCTCTTGCCCTACATGGGAGAAGAAGCAACATTCGACAGCTTCAATAAAGATTTTCGAGTCGACGATGATAAAAATGCAATTGCCATGCGCACGCCGGTAATTACATTTATTTGCCCCTCGCGAGGTAATTTCACAGCGGATAGAAACTTTGACAATGATGATGCACCTCCCCAAGTCACGGGAGTTGCTGCAGGGGGTGACTATGCGGCGTGTCCCGGCACGGAAATTTTATACGATGCGGGTAGCGGTAGCCTCAATCTTTCCAGTGCGGGTGCTATTCACACCAACTCACGCGTTCGGCCTTCTCAGGTCACCGACGGCGCGAGTCGAACCGTGATGATTGGCCAGCGGCACACTTTCGATAGACAAATGGATCCCGCCACGGAGCCATGGCGAGAGGCCTGGCAACTGGGCGAGACCGCTTTTTTCGCGGGAGATAATCCAGACGCCATCTTTGCCACACTCGCGCAGGGTCTACCGCAACAAAAAGAAGCCGGCACGGCTGACAAGGATAGTTGGTTCGGTGGACCCCATCCCGACAGCACCCCTTTTGTATTTTTAGATGGGCACGTGCTGGCCATTTCCAATGACACGCCTGCCGCAGAACTGGCGCCCTTAGGCACGATTGGAGATGGCATGGGCAACGATGCTTCCTGAAGACATCAGCGGACCTGATTTTCGTCGATCTCACGCGTTTTGACGAAAAGCTAGAGAGGGCCGATCTTCAAACCACAAGTTGGTCCAGTTAATGACTGGCGGCGATCTCTGCACCTGCAATAGACAGTTGCCGATTCGGCTTGCTATCATCGGAGACGAAGAGATTGTTAAAAGGGTGTGCTAGATGATTAAATTTTTGGCGCATCCTCGGCACGCTTCAGGCCAGCTGCGATTTTGTTCTATTGGCAGCTAACGCAATTGGGGGCATGATGAGCATCAGCGATAGCCAATATGGAATTGAGCATAAGCATGGAGGCCTCGGTCAGCTTGCATCGACTGCCATTTGCGGCAACGATATCACCTCTTCGTGCCTGTATGTATCAGCTCTCGCCATTTTAGTTTCTGGCCGTTGGGCTCCATTAGCACTCTTGCTCGTTGCCGGCTTGCTGTATCTGTTCCGCTCCATCTATGCGGAAGTCGTTGGTGCCTTACCTCTTAATGGAGGTGCGTACAATGCGCTACTGAATACGACGAGCAAATTCAGAGCCTCTTTAGCAGCCTGCCTCACAATCTTGTCTTACATGACTACCGCTGTCCTATCCGCCAATGAGGCCATCCACTATCTGCAACGGCTTTGGCCATCAGATTGGGGCGATTCGACGATCATTGGCTTGACGATAGGATTGCTCGCTACGTTCATGGTGCTCACAATTATTGGCATCAGCGAATCGGCAATCGTGGCGATCTATATTTTCGTGATCCATCTGGCGAGCCTCTCGCTGCTAATCATAGTCGGTGTGATTTACCTCTGTTTGGAGGGGATCTCGACGCTCGAAACCAACATGGCAACACCCAGCGATTACAGCCCGATGCTGGCAATCTTTTTTGGGTTTTCGGCAGCACTTTTGGGTATCTCAGGGTTTGAGAGTTCTGCGAATTTTGTGGAGCAGCAAGCAGAGGGTGTCTTTCCCAAAACCCTTCGTAACATGTGGATCGCGGTGAGCATTTTAAACCCCATGATGGCCATGCTCGCATTGTCAATCATTCCTTTAGATGCACTGAACGGCGCGAACAAAAATGCTTTGCTCGCAAATATCGGTTACGTGGCGGGCCATGGAAATTGGCTGGCATGGATTATTTCACTTGATGCGGTTCTCGTACTTAGTGGCGCCGTGTTGACAAGTTATGTGGGAGTCAATGGCCTCGTGCATCGAATGGCCCTTGATCGATGTCTGCCCCAGTTCTTATTGAAAGAAACAAAGCGGGGAACAACGTATCGAATCATCATTGCATTCTTTCTACTTTGCGTTTCCATTCTTTTGATCACCCGCGGTAAACTCGAGGCACTGGCCGGGGTCTATACGATTTCATTTCTCACCGTAATGGCTCTGTTCTGTCTCGGAAACATTTTGTTAAAAGTGCGTCGTCAAAGACTCCCGCGACCTACCACAGCACCCTGGCTTTCCGTTTTAGTTGCACTGCTCGGGGTCATTGCGGGCATTGCGGGAAATACGGTGATGGAGCATCCGGCAGAACTCTACCACCTTGGAAAGGATAATGAGTTTGTTTCAAGCGCCGAAATCACAGTGACCGGTCCGAAAGGAAAAAATTCGTTTTATATCGATCGCGGTCAGACCTTCGCCGATTTTTCGAAGCAATTCAATCAATCAACATCGCAAACTGGGGTGGTTGCCGAGGCGACCAATGGCGTTCTCAGTTTCAATACTCTTGAGAAGGGTCCGGAAGCGACGCTTGAGATTCAAGTCAATTCGGGTGTTTTCAAGATTAATAACTTGCACCATCAAACTTTTGCGACGACCGGTTCTGATGGGTTTTCGAATGTCGCTACATTTTTGTGGTATTTCCTCCCGGCAGTATTGATTGTCACGATGATGCTTGAACGCATTGCTCTGCTTAAATTATGCCTTTTCATTTTGCGCAACATGATCAGTGGGTTTTTACAACCGCTCTATAAGATCACGCAATGGATCCGAGAAATGATCGAAAAGATAAACTCACAACAAATCGTGTTTTTTACTCGTGGAGACAATATTGCGAACTTAAATAACGCAATGCTTTACGTCAAAAACAACGAGCATACAAATCGGATTAAAATCGTTACTGTCGTCAATACGGAGTCCGAAGTTCCAGGCGATCTGAAAGAGAACCTCGACTTCTTAAACGCAACCTATCCGAGCATTGAAATTGGCTTCGTGGTCCTGAAAGGCGATTTTGGGCCACATTTAATAGAGAAACTTTCGCAGGAATGGAACATTCCGAAAAACTTCATGTTTATCGGATCTCCCGGAGACCAAATGATGTATGGTCTGGCGGAATTGGGTGGTGTGCGACTGATCATTTAAAGCGTAAAGCGGGCGAGAGAGTCGTAGCAACGAACAAACTTCAGATGTAGTACATCGCACCGTGGGTCTCCTGCGTTTGCTCCAGAAGTTCGGCCACAGTCACCGACTGCAATACCTCCTGTTGCGCATGCCCTGCTTCATCCCAAACGTCTCGCAATGCCCGACTGATGGAACTCCCAGGCTGCTTGGCATCCTCACACCGGGACCGCGGACCTTCAATCGCCGACATGATTTCTGCCAATGTGATTTGTTGCGGGGGACGATTCAACTGATAACCGCCCGACTTCCCCCGCGTGCTCACTACAAAACCGAATGCCTTCATCTGCAGCAGGATTTGCACTAGAAATCGAAGGGGAATGTTATGGGTCTGCGCTAAATCGCGTACGCGAGCCGGATTTTCAGAACCATACCGTGAAGCCAACTCCAGGATGGCAATACAAGCATATTCTGTTTTAGCCGATATTTTCATCGTATCGATTTCCAATTGCACCCAACGTGATAGATTTCAACGTTCAGTGGACGCCACATCTCTAAATTCCACCACCCTGCTCAAATTCTATCGAATGCAAGCCGCATTCGGTTTTTTCTTGGCCACTCCAGCGTCCGGCGCGCTCATCCTCACCCAGACTCGTCTTTCGAGTACATGGCCAACATCCAATGCTCGGATATCCCTGATCGTGAAGTGGATTGTAGGGAATTTTTTCACTTAATATTCTTTTCCAAATCAATGCCTTGGTCTGATTCGCAAGCGGG
>JAYYJN010000078.1:0-2853 GCA_036146215.1 Planctomycetota bacterium | reverse complement strand
TCAAGCGGATTGAGCGTACCGGATTTGGCCAGTTTTTGTTTTACGACTGGCGATTTCGGGATGATCAATCGCCGAATCCGGACTTTGAGTTGAATGACCCGAAATTTTCCGGAGCCACTATTCTGGTATCGCGTCGGAATTTCGGGAGTGGCTCAAGTCGGGAGCACGCCCCTTGGGCCCTTGAGGACTATGGATTTCGCGTCATTATTGCCGAGAGTTTTGCGGATATTTTTTTCAACAACTGCTTTAAAAATGGCATGCTACCCATCACGCTGCCTGAAGAAAAGATCGAAGTTCTTTTCGAGCGGACCGCTGGTCAGGTCTATACGTTGCATGTAGACCTCCGAGAACAACGACTGTACGACGATGAGGGTCTGGTCGATTGGCAGTTTGAGGTCGATGCCTTCAGAAAGCATTGTTTACTTCAAGGACTGGATGACATCGCTCTGACGCTGGAACATGAAGATGCGATCGCGGCTTATGAGCGATCGGCGGGCATGGACCCTGCCATAGAGCGATAAGCAAATCAGGTATGAAAAGTAACCAAACGAGTAAAAGAACCAAGGACATGAGCGCATGGATACCGGGCGACTGGAAAAAATAGAAGCGATGCTTGAGAGCGATCCGGGCGATACGTTTTTGCGGTATAGTCGGGCCATGGAATGGGCCAAGTTGGGAAAAGTAGCAGAAAGTCTTGTGGCATTGAAGGAACTCACCGCGGAAGACCCACCCTATGTGCCAGCCTTTTTTATGGCCGCGCAGCAATTGGCCCAACAGGGTGCAATCGATGAGGCGGCCGAGCAACTGCGGGGTGGAATTGTTGCAGCGGAGGAGGCTGGCGACAGTCATGCGGCCAGCGAGATGCGTGAGTATCTCAGCACGATTGTCGGCGGATGAAAGTTATCTGGCTTGGGGTTTTCCGCATGCGGTTGCAATCGCGCAAGACGTGCAGTCGCTGCAGTTGCCGGTTGCCGCACCAGTCCCACAATCCGGTCCACACCCCTCCAGTACGTTGGTCGTGAACTTTCGGAACTGAACCTTCGTTTCAAAGACCTCCGCCAACTCCATGGTGATCCGCTCGATGGTTTCGTCGAGCGGACCCAAAAAATAGAAAATCAACGTTTTCCCGTCAAAAAGCAGCTCCAGATCCACGAGAGTCGCCTCGGCGGCAGCGGTTTGCAGTTTCTGCTGGCACGCTCGGATCGCCGCCAGTTTATTTTTTTCAATCCGCTGAATGAGGAGTCGATCATTCGGAGAAAGCGGGCGGAGAATCGTCCCGTCGACTTCGGTCTCTAAAGGGGTTGGTGCGGTGAGGACCGTGCCCCACTCGAGGCCCCTGCTGGTGCGTAGTACCACCTCCGTGCCACGAGGCAAGGTGAGTCCTTCGCCGCGGAACGGCCGCACTTGACCCATAACGCCAAAGCGTACCCATTGCTGATCTATTTGCCGCTGTTTTAATTGCTGCTGCACTATATTGGGCACCGAAGCGTCACTCCCAGCCCGCATCTGGCGGAAACCGGCCCGGTTCCGGGCCCTTGATTCTCTGCCCGGCCGGCCGATACCATTCTCTACAAGTTGGCGTTGCCGAACACCCCCAATGGGACCAATCGTTCGATGTGACGCAAAATGTAAACCCTGCAATTCCGTTTTCATCCGGGAGTTTCTCAGCCATGCAACACGATACTCTTTGCGGGTCACCCACGACCGAGTCTGAACTCGACTGGAATGGGATGGCCGACCGTGTCCTGGCGGGTGAGTCTCTGAGTGCTGAGGAGGCGCTTGGCATTCTGGAGTCACCGGATGCATCGGTACTCGACTTACTCGCGGCAACCTATCGGGTGAGGCGGCAGCATTTCGGCCACTCAGTGCAACTCTATTATCTGATGAATGCGAAAAGTGGTTTGTGCCCGGAGGATTGCAGTTATTGTTCGCAGTCGAAGATATCAACCGCCGACATTCCGACGTATAACCTATTGAGCGAAAAACGCCTGCTCGATGGAGCCCGTGAGGCATTTGAACGTGGCAGCAAAACGTATTGTATCGTGATTTCAGCCAAAGGTCCGTCAGACCGTGAGATGAGGGCAGTGACCACGATTGTTCCGAAAATCAAAGAGGCTTACGATTTAAAAATTTGCGCTTGCCTGGGATTGCTTACAGACGAACAAGCTGGCGCGTTGAAAGATTGTGGTGTCGATCGGGTAAATCATAATCTCAACACAAGTGCAGAACACTACGGGAAAATCTGCTCAACGCATTCTTATGATGATCGAATTGCCACGCTCGGTGCGGTTCGACAGGCAGGTTTGGAAATTTGCAGCGGCGGAATCATTGGCATGGGTGAGAAACCTCTTGATGTGGTCCGGATGGCAATCTCGCTGCGAGATTTGGAGGCTGAGTCGATTCCGGTCAACTTTCTCAATCCAATCGAAGGAACTCCGCTGAGCGACCGGTGGGACCTGAATCCCCGCTATTGCTTGAAGGTCCTCTGCATGTTCCGAATGGTGAATCCCGAGCGTGAGATCCGCATCGCAGGTGGTCGTGAAGTGCATCTCGGTAGCCTGCAGCCGCTTGCATTGTATGCTGCGAATTCGATTTTTGTGGGCGATTATCTCACCACCAAGGGCCAACTTCCTGAGGCCGATTATCAAATGATCCGTGAGTTGGGTTTTGAAGTCACGCGTCACGAGGATCCGGGTGTACCGCTCCCGGTATCACGCAGTGGGTGAAACTACTGAAGAACGGATTGACGACAGTGCCATGATAGCATCGCCTTCATTTAATGCGTGGAAATAGCTGTCATTTACGCTTGAAAATCGCCGATTTCCCTCTGCCGCTCAATAACTTTTGCGGTGC
>JAYYJN010000077.1:0-2652 GCA_036146215.1 Planctomycetota bacterium | reverse complement strand
ACAAAAGGTTTCTTTGAGGGCCTGGCGGAAACCATTAAGGACCACAATATTCGTTTGTTTGTTGACAATGACGGCCTACATTTAATAAGTCGTCAATGCAACCTAACGGACACGGACCCCTTTCGGTTGTTTCAGCGTTACCTCGACGATCATGGTGAAAAGATGAATATCGGACACGCGTTTTATATTGGTTATGAACTATGCAAGGCAACAACTGCGCTGACGCTGGGCAAAAATTATCAGCAGGACGAGGCATTGGATTGGGGGTTTTTAACATCTGATGAAGCAGAACGCTGCCGGATCGTAGACCGACGGCGCTAGATCAAAAAAGGAACATCTGTGCGAAGTTATGACGCAAGTATTATCGAAGGGCTTTTGCTTACCCTGAACGATGACCGAACGGTAAATCTTTCGCCGATGGGCGTACGATTCAGCACCGACGGGAACATGATACTTCTTCGCCCTTTCAAGACCAGTCGAACGTATCAAAATCTTGCAAGAAAGGCCGCAGGCGTGTTCCATATCACGGATGATGCAGTGCTGATTGCACGCGCTGCGTTGGGAGATGTTGATGTTCTGCCCCCGTTGACCCCGATCCACGGAACAGACCTTGGTTATCTTTCTGATGCGTGTCAGTGGCATTACCTAAAGGTACAATCGCAAGATCTATCAGAGGCGAGAGCATTGTTCGAAATGCGGGTTTTTAATCGCGGAGTGATCCGAAACTTCATGGGGTTTAATCGGGCTAAGAATTCATTAGTCGAGGCGGCTATTCTGGCGACTCGAGTCGGCATCTTGCCGGAAGAACAGATCACACAACATCTGGAATTTCTACAACCATCAGTTGAAAAAACGGGTGGTGTATCAGAACAGCAGGCATTTTCGCAACTTAAAACAAGAATATTGACTAAAATTGCCCACGCGAAAAACAGCACATTGGACTAATTCTATGGGTACTACGATCGGCAACTGTAACAACATGCCCGGGGGCTGTTCATGAACCCCCACCTATCGACTGAACCAACAACGGTTCAACTTGTTGCTCCCTCACGAATTCACTTTGGCCTTCTACCAGATGCAGGCGAAAGCAAATCACGGCGAGGAGGTGTCGGAGTAATGATCGATAATCCGTGCCTGCAAATTTCTGCAACTCGAAGCGGCAGATGGGAAATCAGTGGTCCATCTAATGAACGGGCCGCGCAGATCGTTTCCGCTTTGTGGAATGATAGTGATCGATTAGCAAATCCGCTAAGTATTCGCATAGAGAAAGCCCCTCCTGTGCATGCTGGTTTTGGCTCTGGAACACAGCTCACTATGGGTATTGCTGCAATCCTTTCCAAGTTTATTGAGGACGAAAATGAAAATATGTGCGATCTCGCAACGAAGCTCGGACGAGGAGCACGATCGCTAGTCGGATCGAACGGTTTTAATTCAGGAGGCTTGATCCTCGATCGAGGCCAATGCGATATGTCGTGCGACGGAAATTCACGCGAATCTGAGACTCACACAATGCCCGAAATGTGGCGTTGGCTTACGTTGTATTGCAATACTCAACAGGGAAAATCTGGCGATGAAGAGCGGAATGCATTTGCCCGCAGCAAGCCTGACCCTGAGAGTCGCCAGGAACTTTTAGCTTTTATAGAGACGGACCTTTTGCCCAGTATCGCATCACAAGATTTCTATCGATTTAGCCATGCTCTGGGAAAATATAGCGAGAGATGTGGCGAAATATTCGCGGACCAGCAAGGGGGATTGTATGGGTCGCCGTTTGCTGAGGAGGCAGCCGCGCACTTATCTCGGGCAGGTATCGTGGGATTCGGGCAAAGCAGTTGGGGTCCTACGGTTTTTGCATTGTTTCCCGACGCTGGCGCGGCAGCAACTTTTGTGGAGACGAATCACTGGCTTCAGAATCCTGACATTCGTTACTGCGTTAGTCGGAGTAACAACATTGGCGCACGAATATCGTGGGAAATCGATAAGCGGGAATAAATCCCGATTCTTGGGAAGCGTCGATTCCCTTGGGCCTTTTGCCGAAAATTGCCAATTTATTTGACAATCTCAACAGGCTCAACCAATAATGACGTGTGATACGAAGGCGGCTGACTCGCGCTTACTGTGGTGGGTGACATGACAATATCCCGTACAGCTTAGTTCAGACAGCCGTCTTCGTTTTTTAAACAATCATCACAGATAACATGGCACATTGCCCGAAACGGGGGTCGAAAACGCAATTAATACAGGTCGACTTTTGAACGCAGTCATTACGAGCAGAATGGCGGGCTCAATACATGAATGATTCAGCAATCCGCTCAATGGTGCTTCAATAATACCCTGTAAAAGGAGACGAAAATGAACACGGCGGTTCTTACTCGAACACTTACGGTCAATGCGGCGTTTCTGGCCGAAATCAAGGAGGACAACTATCGCCTCCGCGAGTTACTGTCTGAAGGAGCGGAGGACGCAGCCAATGGGAACCTCCGCCGAATAAGTGCCCGAGAACGCGCCGAGCTTTACATTGCCATTCGTGACCAGCTCGGGCTTCATTTTGCCTTGGAAGATGCATATGGCTATTTCCACGATGCGATCGAAGATAAACCGTGGTTAACGAAGAATGCAAAAGCTCTTCAAGGTCAACACGATATCATTTTTCGC
>JAYYJN010000076.1:0-4655 GCA_036146215.1 Planctomycetota bacterium | reverse complement strand
GCTCTACCATTTCTTTGCCATCGTGTCCGGTCAAATTGACATACAGCTTGGTGTCGAAATGTTTTCCGTCAGCGCCTTTTTTTACCCCGAATATTTTAAATTTTGAACGAATGTGATCAGCTGGTCGGAAAGGGCTCAATAGTTCTGTCGCAGCCTCCAAAAAGCCTGAGATTCCTGAAAAGGTTTTTTTTGTATCAGATGAATCACCGCGCTGCACCGCGAGCGCATCGCCCGAAAAAACGTCTTCCTTGTTTTTCGGCAACAACGATTGGCAGGAAAAATCGGTGGTGATGAAAGGTGCAAGAGACTCAGCAGTCAACAAGGATTCGTCTTTTAGCAGTTTTCCAAAAGACTTCAATTGTTTGCCAGCCAGTGTGGCGAAAGCTTCCGTATCCCAGCCATCTTCAAAAGGGTTATCAATTTGTGCCACCGCACTCCTGGTCGCACTATCAGATGTTGAAGATTCTTGATCAGCGAGTTTCTCTTTGAGTTGTTGGGCGGTTTGGATTAAGTCAGGTTGTGCTGGGTTAAGTCGCAGTGCCATTTCATAGCTTTTAAGAGCTGCGGATAAATTCTTTTGTTGCTGTTGACAACCTCCAAGCTGTGCCCAGATGACAGCGTGACGCGGATTGATTTTACTCGCACGCAAAAGCGATTGCTCGGCTTCCTTGTAACGCCCCATTTTTTCTAGCGTGACGGCCCGCAATTGCCACAAAGGCGCTCGATTTTGTTCGACACTCAGAAGCTTGTCGCATGTTTTCAATGCCTCAGCATCGCGATCTGTTTTTAAGTAGGCTGTGGCTAATGCGTGCAGCGTTTCTTGATTATTGGGCTCGACATCAAGCGATTGTTGGAACGCAATAATGGCACGATCGTACTGGCCACTCTGCGCCAAAATGCCGCCGTTGTGGCGATATAGCCATCCCTTATTCGAAACCGATATCAGAACGATTATTAGGGCACCAAGACATGTGACACCTGCAATGATACCGGCGGCACGTGGCAGGACACCTTGGTAAGGCTGAGAAACGGACGAAGGAAGCGGTTGCGCCTTCAGAAGCGCGGCATAGTTTGCGAACCCCGCGAGAAAAAGTGTCGCCCCTAAAAGTTCCAAGCTCTCTTCAAAAACGACACCCACTGAATAGGCATTTAATGTCAGAAAGACGGGTTTGGCGAGGCCTTCGAGCACGATCGCCGCCACCCAGCAAGCCAGTGCGGCGGTGGTGATCTTCATCAGGCGTCTCTCTTGATGAAATCGCGACAGCATCATTACGGTGAGTAAAATTGCAGTCAGCCCCAGGAGTGGTGCAAAAACAATTTGCCAGGGGATCAATGATATCCATAACGAGTCAGCGGGTAATAAATCGCGAACTTCCTGGCGGAGAAATGACTCATGGATTGCATAGACATCGTCTACCGAGAGATAGAGAAACACCGTTGCGAGGAAAAGCCAAACCCACTTTCCTCGCGATTCGGTTGATAATACCCGTCGCTCACGAATGAAAATTTCAAACATCACGACTGCCACAAGAAGCACCTGGAGTGCTGCCAGATAAGTCGGAATATTTCCCTCCTGGTCGAGATCAAAGAGCCAGGATTGCTCGCTGAAAAATACATGGGCGAGAATCACCGCAAAATCGGCAACAAAGAAGATACTTATCGAGCGCAAAAGAACCTGTGCCATGATCAATACCAAAATTGCCGTTTTGTGAGACGTTTTTGATAGGTGCGTTCATAAGGCCCTTTTTCGGGGCCTGCTTCAATCGCCCTTACTCGCTTTGCAAAGATTTTGGAGACAACGACATATTATAAGCGATCGAAATACGCTCTCCAGATCCTTTGAATGGGAGCACATAATGCTCAAGGAAACTGGGGAATAATACGGTGATGCCGGTTTTGGGTTGAAAAAGGGCATTGCTCTTTTGACCCACCACCGGTGAAACAGTGGCCCTGATTCGGGGGTCTGCCAAAACTAATTCTCCACCGCCCGTGTGATTATCGTGCGTAGTTACGTAATAGACGCCACTTAGCTGGGCTCCAGGATGTGTATGCGGTTTGCTCACATCGCCCTCACGTAAAATGACAGACCAACCAGTCATCCGCATCGACAAATCACCCAGTTTTGCTAACGGCATCGTGCTTTCCTGTTTCCAGAACGCAGTCAAATACTGCTTCGCATCTTCCATGAGCATCACTTTAAGTTTTTGGACGGCATCATTTTCAGATTCAAAAAATTGACGGGACGAGTGATAACCACCCTCAATCGAACCGGTTTCA
Source organism: Planctomycetota bacterium (assembly GCA_036146215.1). Taxonomy (GTDB): domain Bacteria; phylum Planctomycetota; class Planctomycetia; order Pirellulales; family UBA7805; genus UBA7805. Next base: position 2,378 of record JAYYJN010000076.1, on the reverse strand, counting down.
ATTCCCGTCGCCGATTTTTCTTGTTCTAAGCAATAGGTTTTAAGTTGCTCGTTGAGATCCGCCACATCTTGATGCTCCACAACAAAGCAGACCGTCGGAAATAGGCCGATCGCTTGCCCGGACGCGGGTCCGTTTGAATCAGAACTCTCTTGTTGATTATCCAATGGCTGATTATCCAATAGGTGCCTTGCCTTTCAAGAAACAAGGAATCTTCACCGTGAAAAAACCCTATATTTTCAATTATAAATAAACGTGTGTCTGGACGTCCAGTGAAACACGCGGTTCTTAAAACGGAAGACGGATCAGGGCACGCGATATGCCCGTCCGGACCGGTATAAAGCTAACCGTCTCTTCATATCCACCTGTGCTGACGGACGAGTCAACCGGATCGCTTCGCTCTGAGTCTTGATCGCATTCTGAAAATCACCTGCCGCCGCATACGCCGCGGCCAGCGTATCGAGCGTGGCTGGATCATTCGGTTTCATTTTATTAGCTTGTCTCGCAAGTTTCATTGCACGCCGTCCGTTTCTCAGCGATTCGTCGCCACACGTCGCCAAGATCCAGGCAAGATTATTTTGCGCGTCGGTCGATTTTGGATTTGCCACGCATGCTTTTTCATAATGGGCAATGGCCTGGCGGAATTCCCCCGCTACCAACGCTGATTGTCCAGAACGCAGGCAAATTTCCGCAAGTAGTTTTTTGTTTTTCTCAGTATTATCGAGATCGATCGAAATGGCTCGCTCTAAGTGCGGAATCACCGCTTCATAATTTTCGTTCTCGATCAGCAGATTAATTTCAGGAGTGTAGTGCGAGTTGAGTGGGGGCAGTCGATGTGAACTGCGAAGCGACTGAATTAATCCCAGCACCATAGCAAGAAAGAAGACCGCTGTGGATAACGCAAAGACTGCCCTCAGACCTCGGTGGTGGTCACGATCGCTTTCCATCGTTGTTAATCTCCACCACTTGGCTTTGCGCGGGCTGTTTTGCTGCAGGTGACTCGGGAAGAGTGATGTGTCGATCAGATCACTGCGGGGGAAGTGGAATCGACAATTTTTCGATTGGAATCAGTCTTTTTCAATCGCCATATAAATGCATCCACAATGAAATGATGGACTTGAATTACAGCAACCACTAATAGCACACTCTCGACCGGACCAAATCCGAAAAATATAAATGCGCGGGGAAAGCAATGAAAAAGTCCATAACCGAGCACCACGCATGCTCCGTAAAACCAACAAATATGGTAAGTCCGCGTGTGATGGTTGTCTGGCCGTGCCAATTGATCGCGGACATGAAAAATAATCACGATGGCAAGATATTGCACGCCATGAAAAATAGTTGCCCATGCGAACGCCTCAAGCGGCGGAAAGAGAAACCACCAGAGCGCATTGGTGAAGAGGATCATGCCACTGATTGCGGGCATCACCTGTTTTTCTATTTTTGCTACTTTCCAACAGAGATAAGCGATCCCGCCAAAGGCCAGCACGGGCATCACGAACCGGAAGTAATAAAGAATCGCTCGGGCGATTGGTGTCTCCAGCCAGTTACCAAAATCCAGCCAGTGTAAACCGACATTACCAGCGAATACGAAATTATAAACAAAAGGTAACATCGCAACCTGCCAGAGCAATTTTTTATTTGCATCCCCCAGTGCGCAGCCCGAACGGTAACAGTACATCACCGCAAGCCCGTATGCTTGGGCCGCGTAGTGGAAGGGAGACCAAGTCAGGTAGAGTGAGGTCAATTGTGGAATCAATCGATCGGCTTGAAACATACAACCGATTAACACAGCCAGCATTATTACGGGTAGCCCCATGGTGACATACGGTAGCGATTGGTAGGCGTTTGGTTTGGTGTAGAGTCGCACAGTGGACGCAGCAAAGTGCGCACTGTTGCTCAATAGAAAGAAATAGGGAAGTGTTTCTGAACTGATAAATTCTGATCCCATTGGATTAATCAGAATAAATCCGGCTACGAATAGACTCAGTCCACCGCCGATGAGCAGATAGTCAAACAAAGGATTGACGAACTCACGGCCCAATAGAGCAGGACCTAAAGCAAGGCTTCCAGATTGCTGTGCCATGCGACAACTTTCTGATTTTTAAAACGATTTTTACGACGAGCGCACAGATTAAACGAAGTCTAATTCAATTAAGGATCCAAGACAAGAAAAGAGGAACGCAAGAGACAGTTTGCAGAACGGTTTCATGATTCGGCCTCGCCCTCAATACGTTGATTTTCTTGTTTGAATGCTTCAAGCCTTCGCTGGAGATTGTTCTTTTGTGGTGGCGGGGAAAATTCAATTGCTTTTTCCTGCCACTTCACCGCCTCTTTCCAGTTTCCCGTGGCCGCGTAGGCGGTTGCCAGCGTGTCGAGCG
>JAYYJN010000075.1:0-7295 GCA_036146215.1 Planctomycetota bacterium | reverse complement strand
CGCGGCGAGCGATTCCGCATTTGCTTCGAGTTCGTCCTGGAGCTGCTTTTGCCTGCTCCGCTGTGTGTCAAGCGAATTGCTGAGAGCTTCCCGATCGAGTTCCGAGTTCTCTGCATACGCAAGTAAATCAAAAGGCAGTTCGCTACTCCGCTGATAGGTCTGAGAGAGTGCGATTTCGCGCACAAATTTTCGTAAATCGAAATCAAGATCGGACAATCCCTCTGCAAGTGTTGTCAGAAGTACGGGATTGGTGGGAGGATTCTCACTGTGGTGGAAATCCAAAGGATGCACAATGCCTCGACCGAACATGTGTGCCCAGAGTCGATTCGCTAGATTTTTCTGAAAGGCTTGATATTTTCCACTTGTCAGTTCACGGGCCAATAGCGACCTGCGTGAAAATTTGGGCACGGGGCGGACACCTTCAGCCGGCTTGACGATATAACGCTCCTCTTGGGGCATCTCCGGTTCCTGCATTTCCTTATTGCCGGGGAGGTGCGGCATCATGGATTGCGGGTCACCACCGACAAAGACTGAAACAAACTCCACCTCACCCTCTGCACGTTCAGCCACTACACTGCCGATCTCCGAGCCGAAAAGGTAAGTGCGATTAAGAAATGCATAGAGACCGTAATAATCGCTCTGGAGATAATCATCGATGGACGGGTGGTCGTGGCACTGGGCACACTGCATATCGACTCCAAGAAATATCCGTCCCACGTCACGGGTGAGAATATGAGGTTCGGCCGATCGATCTAGCAGAAAGCGAGCTGCCGAGCGTTCATCCTCTTCCGCGCCATCTGCCAACAGGATGTCTCGGATCAGTGCATTGAGCGGTTGCCGATTTTCAATCGAGGTTCGCAAAAAGTCCCGGAATTTTCCCGGGCTAACCACTTTTTCAATTCGCCGCTCCATCAGCATCACATCGAGGACCCGCATAAAATTGCGATCAAAATGTGGCTGCTCAAGGAGCGTATCGACAAGCTTCTTCCGTTTGTCTTGATGTGTATCTTGCAGAAATATCGACGCTTCCTCAGCGGTCGGAATCTTGCCGGTTAAATCAAGATATACGCGACGAAGAAATTCCGCGTCTGTACAGAGTGGTGCCGAAGGGCCAACTCGCTCCGCGTCAATTACCCGATCAATTTCCTCGTGCAGCGGCGATGCGGCGCCCCGCGGGGGTGCCGATGTTTCTGCGACTGCATAACTCTCGCAGAGAGTTGCATAAAACCAAAGGCTGCTGATGATCAGGACGAGGCGATACATGGAGCTGAACTACCAGATATTTTCGTCACTCAGTCCTCCCTGCGGCGGGTAATTGAAAGGCGCATCACCGGCTGGCATCGTGCGCTTTGCAGGGAGTCTGACGGGGATTGCTAGCTTAGGTTGGGGCCGAAGTTGGGTCAACAACGTTGTGGACCCTGACAAGCCTTTAAGTATATCGTCAAAGGGCCCAGCTACCGTTGAGCAAGTCTTTTTTGCCAATTCGATAGGACCAAATTTTTCTCAACCAATAGGAAAAAAATTTGGCATTTACCCCCAGAAAGTGTGGTTTTTAAGCCCGCCAGCGAAATGGATCGGATGAGTGTCGAGGTCGGAGCCTGACGTCTGCAACATGGCATCTATTTTCGTCATCCGCTTTGGCTGAGCCTTTCGACCGATTCCTCATAGAGCATGTCATGGGTCTCACGCAAAAGATCGCATAGCGTTTCAGCAAAGGCTGACTGACCGCATGCCTTCTCTAAATCGAGTTGGTCAATGTGCGCCGCATTCAAACCCGGAAACCAGTGCCCTCCGTTACCGAGCAGGTTATATCGCATGCGGGCGTAATCGAGCATGTCGTAAGAGAGTGCCAGTTTTCGCAACCACAGCATGACTGGCAGATTCATATATCCGGGGCTTTCGTGCCAGGCAGGAAGATCATCTCCCTCGTATGCTGCCATTTCACTTCCCACCGCATCACACATTGCCTGTTGCAACCTGTCAGTGATGTCTGGCAGCAGTTGCTCAGCCTGATCTAAATATTCCAAAGTTTGAAGTTGAATCGAAAAATCTTCAGGGCAACTCGCACCGAGACTGAGCGTGTGGATTTCGGGTTGCGCGAGGCAGAACAGACAATTAAATATGAGCGGATGCAGCGGATTGCAAAGTGTCTTTAGTTTTTCAGGAGGCTGGTAAAGCATTCCTCCTTTGTCGGCAGGACTGATGATGAAAATGCCCATATCACGCGCAGTCGCCGATTCGATGGCGGGCCAATTGTTTTGAAAGATGTAATACCAATGGAGATTGACGTAGTCGAAACCTCCATGGTCTTTGCTTTCGATAGCCGCCAGGATGATCTCAAGTGGTGCGTGCGTCGAGAAGCCCACATGTCCCACCAGACCCTCTTTTACCAGCTGCCGTGCTGCAGCCAGACAGCCTCCGGGCCGAATCGCCCACCAAAGTTTTTCGTAGGTGTTAATTCCATGCAATCCCAATAAGTCAATCGCTGGAAGTTGTAACCGCTCTAGCGATTCGTGAAATTGAGCGACAAATGCGTGGGGGTCTGCCTGAGGGGCAATCTTTGTCTGGACAATGAGTTTTTTTCGATCGAGTTGGGGCAAAATCAGGCCGAGTTGTCGCTCGGAAGAGCCATAGCCGCGGGCAGTTTCAATGTGATTGATTCCCAACGCAACACTTTTGCGAATCGTCTGCTCCAGATTGGCTTGGTTTTCATCAGGTATCTCATCGAGCGGAACATCCTGCCAGGCAAACTGGTAGCGCATTCCCCCACAACTAAAAACGGGAATCTGCAATTCGGTGCGGCCGAAGCGACGGTACAACATGATGGTTCTGTATACGTGTTGTCATAATCGTGTTCAACCGCCACCCTTGCGTAGAATGCCCGGTGCGTAACGTTGTCGGTATGCGACCCGGTTTGAGTTTTTCCCACGTTGGTGGACAATGGGGCCAATTCGTCCACGGCTTTGGTCATGATTTTTGGGAGATCTTGTGACGAAAACGAATAAACCCATTGATTGTATTATTTGCGGATCATGCGTTGTCGATATTCTCGTACGACCCGTGCCGCTGGAAGAACCGATCGGTGGCGGTCGCTTGATTCAAGTAGATCCGATTGAAGTTACCACCGGCGGCATTGTTTCTAATTCCGGCATCGCAATGTCTCGTCTGGGCATGCAGGCTGTGGCGCTCAGCTACGTCGGTTCCGACCAATGGGGAAGCATGCTTCGGGAACGTTATCGCGAGGAGGGACTCAATGCTGATCATCTGGTGACACATCCGGAAGGACCGACCAGTACGACTGCCGTATTGATTGACCAAAGTGGTGAGCGAAGCTTTGCCCATTGTGTCGGTGCCCCGGAGCGTCTTGACCGCACATTCTTTACGGAACGAATCGACTTGTTCGCAAAAAGCCGGATGATGCTTCTGGGATACTATTCGTTGATGCCGGGACTGGAAGGCGATTTGGCAGAAGTGTTCGCAGAAATCCGCAAGAAGGGGTGCCTCACAGCGCTCGATGCCGCCGGAGATGGTGGGAGCATGGATCCACTGCGTGAAATTTTGCCTCACCTGGATATCTACGTTCCGAGTCTCGCAGAGGCAATCAATCAAACGGGTAAAAACGATCCCCGTGAAATTATTACCGTGTTCCGTGATCAGGGGGCAGCAGGTTTACTAGGAGTAAAACTCGGTTCAAAAGGAGCGTTACTGCAAACTGCCTCAGGCGACTGGATTGAAGTTCCCGCCGTTCAGGCACCGGCGGCAGTTGTCGATACGACAGGTGCAGGTGACAGTTTTTACGCGGGCTTGCTGACGGGTTTGCTTCACGGCATGCATGAGGCAGATGCTGGTCGTTTGGCGGCGGCCTGTGGCGCCTGTTGCGTAACCGGTTTAGGAGCGACCGGAGGCTTGCGCTCTTTTGATGAGACGGCTCGACTGGCAGGTCTCATTTAAATTAAATCTCAGTCATTACCGAGACAATGCCTTGAGATTCTATGTCATGTAGCGATTGCACTATTTTGATCGCGGTGAAGGCCGAACAAAAAGCGGGGCCCGTGAGGGCCCCGCTCTGCTGGTCTGCCTATTCTTTTCGTTGGCATCCGTGCTAATCGGCAAAGGCCGCATCGAACGCGACATTGCTCGGTGCAAAATCAAGTTTTTTCACAAATTCGCATGCCTCTCGCGCGCCATGCTCCCGGTCCATGCGAGCATCTTCCCACTCCACTGAAAGCGGTCCGCTGTAACCGATATCGTTTAACGCACGAATAATCTCCTCGAAATTGACACTGCCGCGACCCGGCGAACGGAAGTCCCACCCGCGTCGAGCATCGCCAAAGTTCAGATGGCTTCCGAGAATCCCGCTTCGTCCATCAAGAGTCACGATCGCATCTTTGATATGCGCGTGGTAAATCCGATCTGGAAAAGCGCGAATAAATTCGACCGAATCAACTCCTTGCCAGATCAGATGCGATGGATCGAAATTAAATCCGAATTCCTCGCGACGTTCGATGGCCTGCAACGCTCTCTCTGCTGTGTAGATGTCGAATGCAATTTCAGTCGGATGGACTTCGAGGGCATATCGAACGCCACACTCGCCGAATACATCAAGAATCGGATTCCAACGCTCCGCAAATTGGGTAAAGCCATCTTCGAGCATCGATTCGGGAACCGGCGGAAAGGAATAGAGGAGATGCCAGATGCTAGAGCCCACGAAACCGTTGACCACTCCAATGCCCATTTTCTGCGCTGCGCGGGCCGCATTTTTAACATCCTCTGCAGCACGTTCGTTGACGCCTGCCGGGTCACCATCACCCCAGACATATTCGGGCAGGATCGCCTGGTGACGCTGATCGATAATATCGCACACTGCTTGTCCGACGAGGTGGGTGCTGATGGCGTGGCATTGCAAATCGTAGCGATCCAACAATTCGCGCTTCTCGTTGCAGTAGTTGTCGTCCGCGATTGCTTTGTCGACCTCAAAATGGTCACCCCAACAGGCTAGCTCCAACCCTTGGTAACCAAATTCACTCGCCTTGCGCGCCACATCCTCCAGCGGCAGGTCGGCCCACTGGCCGGTAAATAACGTAACAGGACGTGTCATGCTTTACTCCTCTGCTCCGTTGTTGATTCAGAATGAAGAATGATCATTCTGACAGATATCTTGTCTGCATCAATGGCCACAGATAACAAGATTCAGCAGAGTCCGTGCCGTGCAACGTTACAGTTGCCATAGTCGTTACAGCTTCGACCGGGTCGGGGGTGCAAGAGATAAGGCACGCTTATTATTTGGTTTTGCCGTTCCCGGCAATACTTTTGCGCATCTCGGTATCGGCCTGAATATTACGCAGCTTGTAATAATCCATGATGCCTAGACGGGCGCTGCGAAATGCGTCTGCCATTGCTTTGGGTACCTCCGCTTCCGCCTCCACCACGCGAGCCCGACTCTCTTCAATCGAGGCGATGTTCTCCTGCTCTTTGGCGGCCTCCATGGCTCGTTTCCCCTCGGCTCGGGCTTGCGCAACTCGCATGTCGGCCTCTGCCTGATCTGCCTGCAGTCGCGCGCCGATATTTGTGCCGACGTCAATGTCAGCAATGTCAATCGAAACGATCTCATACGCCGTTTGCGCATCCATGCGACGGGCCAGGACAGCCTTCGAAATCGTGTCTGGGTTTTCCAGTACATCTTTGTGCGATGCCGCCGAACCGATCGCACTCACAATCCCCTCACCGACTCGGGCGATGATCGTTTCTTCGGTGGCACCACCGATGAGACGATTGAGGTTTGCCCGAACCGTGACCCGAGCTTTGACTTTTAGTTGAATGCCATCCTTCGCAACCGCGTCGAGAGTTTGTCTTCCGGAGTCGACTCCCGGGCAATCAATCACTTTGGGATAGACGCTCGTCTGCACCGCCTCCAGCACATTCCTTCCGGCGAGATCGATTGCCGCTGCCTGCTTAAAGTCCAGATCAACGATTTTTGCCTTGACTGCGGCGATACAGGCTCGAATGACCATTGGTACGTTGCCACCAGCCAAATAGTGAGCCTCAAGGTTCTTACTGGTGATGCCTGTAGAATCGTCCAAGCCGGCTTGCACCGCCATGATCTTACTACGGACAATGATCGTGGGGTTCACTTTACGAAAGGTCATGCCCAGTAGATCTAAGATACCGATTTGAGCACGGGTCGTAACACATTGAATCCACAGACGAAAATATCGCGCAAAGATTGCCAGAACAATCAGTGCCCCGATGACTAGAATGGCAAAAATGACAATCGGTATCACCACGCCAGTGCTGGCGGCAAACAGAATAGGGGGCGGCAAAAAGTGAGCCATGAAATAACCGCTGGATTTTGAAAATCGGACCGTAACCGTTCTACCTTTTCGACGACCGATTTTCAAGCTAGCGGGTCATCCAAGGGGTCGATTCCAAGTGCGTCAATCGGCCTGGACAGCGGGTCCTCCGCCGCGGTCTCCGGTGTGGAACCGGATACCATCGCCTCACCTTTCTGCACAACGAGACGATTGTTTCGGATCCGCACGACGGTGACTGCGTCGCCGGCATCGATCGCTCCCGACTCGCTGACTGCTTCATAGATCACACCGGCGATCGCAATCGTTCCCCCGGGAAGCATTGCGCTTTTGGCAGTGCCGCGGGTGCCGATTAAGGACTCATATGCTATCCGCGGATCATCGTCCGGAAGCACCTCCGTTCCCTTTGGCGTTCCAAGCATCAAACGACGCCCAAAAGGTGTATTGGGTAGCCATTTGAATGCCAAAATCACGGTTGCAGGCAAACTGATTGCAGCGATTCCTAAAAACAGAAATCCTGCAGTTGTTCCACCAAAAGAAAAAGCAAGCACAATCGACGTGACGATAGCGGAGAGTGACAAAAACCCTAAAATGCCCGCCGAGGGAATAAAGACCTCGAGCATGGCAAGGCCCAATCCGAATGCCAAGAGCAGCACCGACCAGATCAACGGATGCATGTCTTTTTAGTCTCCTCAAACCACCAAGACGGCTGGCATGGAATGCTCTCCGCGATGGATGTCCCGCGAATGCAAAATCAGCAAATTTGAAACCTATTTTTTGAACGTGTCGTCAAGTATCCGATAATTTTACCACAATGCGCGTGCCATGCACCTCGATTATCGTGATTGGCGTATCAATTGAGATCCATTCCCCTTCGGCAATCACATCGACTAATTCTCCCCGAATATTTGCTTTACCCGATGGCCGAAGATCGGTCACGGTTCGACCCTTTGCCCCTATTAAAATTGCTTCTTCCCCGAAAAGATC
>JAYYJN010000074.1:0-2765 GCA_036146215.1 Planctomycetota bacterium | reverse complement strand
ACCGACATTCAGGCGGACGCGGTTCATGTAGCTGATGAAAATGTGCAGGCCCTCGGTGTGGAATCGCAGGTTGAGTTGCGGAATGGTGCTTTTTTTGCGGGCGAAACAGAATCGGACGAGTTTGACATCGTGGTCAGTAATCCGCCGTATGTCACCCGCAGTGAATATGAAAACCTGCCTGACACTGTCCGCGCCTACGAACCAGAGGTTGCCTTGGTTGGTGGCGAGCACGGAACAGAAATCATTGAGCAACTTTTGGAGGAATCGGCATCCCGCGTACGCGGTGCGGGCGCCGTGATCATCGAGATCAGTCCGATGATTGAGACACCAGTCACTCGGTTAGTAGAGCGGCATCATGCGTGGCGGCTTCATCAGGTTAAAAAAGATCATGCCGGACTCAGTCGCGTGGTGGTTGCCGTGCACCAGTAGAAACGCCCTACACTGACCACGTGATCGGGTTCGTTAGCAGCGTTACCCTTGGTTTGCGGCAGCACGAGTCGTCTTTCTATCCTCGGAGCTTTGCGCGGCCTTCCAGGCCTTCCAGCGATTGAACGCTGCTTCACGTTGTTTGGCATTTGAGAAACCCATGGAACCGGCCTGAAAAAGGGTCTGCCGATTCGTCCGTATATGCGTGAAGCCAAAATCTTTCGGGTTTTGTCCATGCAAATGGATCGTTGTGGCCAGCGCTACATCCCGGACGAGAGGTTGAAATCCGTTTCCCCGCCGGTTGTTCACAGGCTGCTCATTGGATAGGTAAGGCGCTAGCATGGAGCTGTGCTCCTTGTCACCTAGTTTGGCGATCGCAAGCATGGCATTTTGGAGCACGTATGGTTGGGGTGCCTTCTCACGGATGATCAGTTCGGCCGGCACGAGACCTTCTGTCAGGTTGTATTGCATCGAGAGCCATAGCATTTGATAGGCAAGGGAGGTGCCAGCCGACCGCCTGACAAAATGCCCTACCAGTCGCCGGTGTGGTCTGTTTTGTCTTGAAATTTCATTTGCGTCAGTGATCAAATTCTGAGTGAGCCCTGAATAATTCATTAACTGAAAGAGTTTCTGAGCGGTTTGTTCATCAAGATCGGTTGCATTATTGGCGGCCACAATCAAAAGTGCCATCACGCTTCCGATTGACGTCACCCCACTTGTGCCGGGACCCTGGCTTCCACCCGGAGAGCGACCTGGATTGCGGATCAGTTTGTCGTAAAGCGTCTGCGTTCGACTGAGCAGGGCTTGACTGCTGTAATTGTTGTCTTGAGACAAGGATTCAAGCAGTACTGGCTCAGCGAGTACAGCGTCGATAAAGCTTGCTTGAGCCTGTGCATCGTCGCCAACATGCTCACGGTAAAATGTCCAACCCGGCAGCGGAGGCGTCACGGCCTCGGGGCCTGCCTTCGAAAATAGTCTAATTTGGGCTTCCAGACGCGCTGTGAGAATGTGCTGTAGGATACGCCGCGCTGAACCTCGGGTCTCAGGGTCGGCGTCATCGAGGGCGGCGATCAGCGCGGATTCGGCGGGACTACCGATTTGAAGTAATTGTTTCTCGGCTCTCGTACGCACTGAAAAGGAGTCACTTGAAAGCGCATCGATCGCTTGACGAATCGTTTCGGCATCGAAGGCAAAAAGCGGGCTGGTCGAAAGCAATAAAAGTATGCTGGCACAGCTCACACGGGCATTATTGCCCCAAACGCGGAGTTGTGAGACAGCTCGATGGGATATTACGTTTGCCATCGTGGATAGTCTGGAAAAATGTAAAAATGGGAGATGAACACTATTTTATGCATGTTTTTCGCCCTTCGTCCAGTAAACGCGGCCGGAAACTACCGGTCTGCCGCCCCGACTTTACCGCCCATAGGCGTTGCGCCGAATTTTCCAAATTTTGTTGACAATTCACTTGTCAGATTTTGATTGTGGGGTTACCATTTGGACACATGGGATTTGTGGCCGCTTGCAGCCTATAACTGCTAAAGTGCCAACACTGTCGCGGGGAGCATTCCCCGACGGTGTATCACGATAGCGAATGCAGAACGCAACAAGCCGCGGTCCTTTGGGTCGCGGCTTTTTTTGTGCTCATTGATTCGGAATATTCGCACATAAAAGTCGTCTACTCACCAAAACATCAATGCATGGTGCTGTTCGCAGGGGATGGCAACACAAGGTTAGGAGTGGAACGATGAGCCAATCGCAACGGATGACGACTTTGACCGGCGAAACCGAATTCAATTTGTATGCACCAACACAACTGCGGTCTCAGGAACCGCTCAAGAAGCCAGCTCCGAGTCTATCGACCGCCGCTGTCCACGCAGGTGAAGCACGTGAAAAGTATGGCAATGCGATCACTGATCCCATTTTCTGTAGTTCGACCTTCACGTTCTCCGATACCCAGGCCGTGATCGAATATATCGAGCAGAAGCAAAATCGCGCTGAATATGGCCGTTATGGATCTCCAGGCGAGAAGGTGGTCGAAGCAAAACTTGCCGCACTCGACGCAGCCGATGATGCCGTCCTGTTCAGTAGCGGCATGGCTGCCGTGACCGCCTTGCTGCTGACTAAATTGAAGAGCGGAGATGAGGTGGTTTTTTTCGACGAATGTTATCATCGCACGCGACAGTTCTGTGTTGAGCGGCTCGGAGGGCTCGGAGTTGTTTCACACCAAGTTCCAACGGGGGACTATCGTGCGATGGAAGCAGCGATTAATAGTAACACTCGGTTGCTTATCAGTGAGTCACCTACCAATCCCCATCTGAGTTGTATTGATGTCGCTCGAT
>JAYYJN010000073.1:0-8761 GCA_036146215.1 Planctomycetota bacterium | reverse complement strand
TTCGATGATTGGCCGACGGCGGCAGCATACCTCAGAGAATGGGTCAATTTGGATCCACAGAACAGTGGTGCACGTGTGCGATTTGCCCGCTCACTATTCCGCACCAATAAGGGACGAGAAGCCTTCGGTCAACTAGAGTATGCGAAGCGATTGGACAACTCCATTCTATCACCGTCCATGCTGATGGCGCAATTTTGGATGGAAGCCGGAAATATGGAGGCAGGGCGCGAGTGGCTAGATAGGGCATCGCGAAGACAATCGGAGGATCTGGACACCCAATTGATGCTGGCGCGGTTTCACTGGAATTTGCGTCAATTTGCAGCGGCCAAAAAAAGCACGCAGCAGGCACTGAAATTATCAAAGAATGATCCACAAGCCAATCTGCTTGCCGGTCGACTTTATCATTACGATCATGACTTTGATAAAGCGATTCAATATTTTAAAAACGTAGATCTTGATGATCCCAGCGGCAGCGTCTCTGAGGATTTGAAACGGAATGCTAGGCAGCATCTGATGTATGCCTTGGCCGCGGATGGTTCGCCGGAAGGCATCGAAGAAGCAATCATGATGGCCGATACGGGTACTGATTTACCCTCTCTGGTTGCGCAGTGTTACGCCTACAAACGTGCAGGAAAAAATGAAAAAGCACTCGCTACACTGCAGGCTGCACAGCACTCGACGCAAGATCCCAATACGAATTATATCTTTGCCTACGTCCTGGCCGATGAAGTGAGTGCCGATAAAGTGATGCCGCTACTTGAGTCATCACTAGCGACGGATGGTTTGTTTGTTTTTCGCCGAGATGCCGAGCAACTAAAGTCCAGGCTTGCAGGTGAGACGGCGAAGAAAAAAGAAAAGGCTAGTAAAGGCGAAAATAAATAATTTGCACGTGTCGCAGGCAGCGTGCATCATGCTCGGGGCGATCTATCAAGCCTGATTCTCTTGTGCAACCTTTTGTGCTAGTGGTGGGCACCACCAACCTCGGCTTACCAATAGTAAGAGGAGGGAGATTCCCAAAAAGAGCAGTCCCGAGAGACGGGAATGGGCCAGGCTAACTGCTAGTTGCGGGTTACTCCAACTACCGGCAATCTCTACCAGAATTGCAAGCCGGATCGCATTGAGCACGTAGAGCAGCAGCAAACCGCAAAGGACAACCACCAGCCAGGGCGCGAAACGCACTCTCGGCAGGTAAGAAAAATAAAGCACGATTGCGAGCAAAATAAAGATTGCAAGCGACTCCATTTCTGCGCAAAAACGGGTGATGATCAATTTCGATCCTTGACCCTCGATCGCCAATACGGGATTGTGTTGACTTGCCATGCCCGTTGCCGGAATTCTGCCGCATGCCTCAAGGATTTCAGCCGAAAGTGCGATCGTCACCGGATGAACTTGATTCCACGATCTTTGAATATCGGGCATCAAGATTACAAAATTGATTGCAATGATCAATGCGCCGGCCGACTTATGCCAAGATCGCTGCGACCAGAGCACAAGCGATTTTGCAGGTAAAAATGTTAGGACGGCTGAAATGCCAACGAGTAGCACGAGAATCAGCCAGGCCGCGGCATGATACCAGAGAATCTCCCCGGTTTTAAAACGACTTGCTAGAATCAGGGTGAAATAGAATAGCGCATAGTAAAAAATTAGGTTTGCCGCAAACCAACCAAGACCGGTTTTAATTTTTTGCGGTCGTAATGATCCCATCAAATCGGGAATGCTCAGCACGATAAAGAGAACGGTCCCTAGGAAAAAAACATTGAATAGTATCGGAGAGGCAAGAAGTGCCATCCAGCCGGTGGAAAATTCAACAAGCGGGGTTAAAATGCCGACTTCAACTGCCAGCAACATCAGCGGACCGATGATTTTCAATAAGCGCCACCCGGTGACGATCTGATGACGGTCGTTATTTTCTAGATTGCTCGACAAATTTTAGACCGCGTGTTAGACCCAATAGACCCAAGGGCCTTACGTTTTTGGCGAGGACGGGGGCACTTCCGCAAGATCAATGTCGAATACTCGAATCTGGGACCAGTTTTCTCGATTCTGCTCGATGAACTTCAAGTGATTCGGCAGGTCCTGGTAGCGATCATGTGCCTGCCGATCCGTAAACACAATCTGTAGTCCAACGTCAAACTGTGTATCGTTCACCGGGCGTATTAAGTCACCCGTTCGAGAGCCCATGCCAAAAAATACAATACCATCGAGCGGCGCAAGCAATTTTTTTCCAGAGGCAATCAGCGTTTCGACCGCGTCCGCTGAGGCATCATGGAGACTAAAAAAAACATAATGTCCTAACATCATTAAATTTCCTACAACTTCCGCTAAAGCGATGGCGTGGAGGGGAGCGAATCGTCTGTTTTCTGCGGGATTGAATCTGCGTCTTCCGCTGCGGGCGGACCGATCAATTCTGTAATCTCACTTTCATCCAGAATTTCGCGCTCAACGAGCGCTTCGGCGATCGCAACTAATTTTTCCCGATTTTCTGTAAGAATCGAGGTCGCTCGATCCGCAGAATGGTGAAGTAAGTTCGCCACCTCCTCATCGATCAATTGGGCGGTGTGTTCGCTGAATTGCCGCTGCTCGTGGATTTCCTTGCCCAGAAATGGGTGTTCCTCACTGAGGTGATAAGCGACCGGACCGAGTCGTTTGCTCATACCCCAATGTGCCACCATTTTCCTCGCAAGATTCGTCGCCTGTGAAAGATCGTTTTCCGCACCGGCGCTGTATTGGTCATAGATCATTTTCTCAGCCGCTCGTCCACCGAGAATGAAAATCAATCGGGCTGCGAGATCTGTTTCAGATATATTGAGTCGATCCTCTTCGGGCAACAATTGTGTCACTCCGAGTGCCCGTCCACGGGGAACGATCGTAACTTTATGCAGTCGGTCACAACCAGGCAATAACCATGCGAGTAGAGCGTGACCCGCTTCATGGTAGGCTGTCATTTCCTTTTCTTTTTCTGAAAGCACCTCTTCTCGTTTTGCGCCCATCAAGATTTTGTCACGTGCGTGCTCAAAGTCGGACATCTCAACGTGATCTTTATTATGCCGAGTTGCCCATAAAGCCGCTTCGTTCACCAGATTGCGTATATCAGCCCCGGTCAACCCAATCGAACCTGCCGCGAGTTTTTCCAAGTCAACATCATCTGCGAGTGGAACATCT
The DNA here is from genome assembly GCA_036146215.1 of Planctomycetota bacterium. GTDB lineage: Bacteria > Planctomycetota > Planctomycetia > Pirellulales > UBA7805 > UBA7805. The sequence goes on along the minus strand of JAYYJN010000073.1, from coordinate 5,599 downwards.
CGCACATGGACACCAAAAATTTCAACTCGCCCTTTTTGCGTTGGTCGATCGACCGTGACGTGGCGATCGAAGCGGCCCGGTCGTAACAGTGCCGGATCAAGTACATCCGGTCGGTTGGTCGCTGCCATGACGATCACCGACTCATTCGGCTCAAAACCATCCATTTCACTCAGTATCTGATTCAGAGTCTGTTCTCGCTCATCATGTCCACCACCGAGGCCTGCGCCACGATGACGGCCAACGGCATCGATCTCATCAATGAATAAGATGGCTGGCGAAGCTTCCTTGGCGGTTTTAAATAGATCGCGCACGCGGCTAGCGCCCACGCCCACAAACATTTGGATAAATTCTGAGCCATTAATAGAGAAGAAGGGAACGCCTGCTTCTCCGGCAACCGCCCGCGCTAGCAACGTTTTGCCGGTTCCAGGTGGGCCATTCATTAGCACCCCTTTCGGGACACGACCTCCCAGTCGCTGGAATTTGTCCGGATTCTCAAGAAATTCGATCACCTCTTGCAGATCCTGTTTGACTCCTTCCAGGCCTGCCACGTCCTTGAATGTCACCGCCTGTTTATCACTGTCATATTTCTGGGCATTGCTCTTTGTAAAACCCGAGAGGAGTCCACCCCCACCCATGAATTGATCGCGAGCTCTGCGGAACATCACCCAGACAACAACAAAGAGCAGAATGGTGACGAACAGATAGACAAACATCAATAAAAACGTGCTGTCTTGCGGCGCCACCGAGCGAATAATCACGCCTTGCTTTCGCAATTCCTTGTCCAGATCTTCGCTTGCGAATGGAGTGAGTACAGTTGCAAAAAAATCAGTTTTGTCACCTTTCTCAGCTTTTTTAAATTTTCCGATGACCCGCTGATTTTCGATTTCGACCTCTGCTATGTTGCCCGCCTGAAGTTGTGTCCAGAAGTCGTTGTAAGGAATTTCCTTGCGTTTTGGCCCTTGCATTGTGAAGAACGTGATGGCCGCAAGCGCAGCAACGCATAAAAACACAACCGTTGTCGCCGTGGGCATTGGTCGCGACGGAGGTGGGGTGGGCTGCTGTCGCTGAGAAGAGGGAGGGTTTTCCATGAGTTCTTTCGGGTGGTGACGCTAAGCCAAAAACTGCTAAAGCTGCCAGTCAAGGATTTGACTTTGTCGCGTCAGAATTCTCGCTTGCGCTGGCGGGCGTTTTCTGTGTGCTGTCGCTGTCGTTGGTTGTCGTTTTGTTCAATTCATCCTGTGCACTACTTGTCACACTAGGATCTACCGGTTCGCCCTCTTCAAAAAGAAGGTCTAGCTCAAGATTGCCATCCTTGTCCCAGCGACGGGTTCGGCCATGCCGGTTTCCATTTTTGAACTCCACTTCACTCTGAATTTGACCGTCTTCGTACCATTCGGTTGCCACGCCATTGCGTTTACCGGCTACGAACGTTGAGTGATTCTGTTTTTGGGGTTCCGTCTGGCCTTCTGTCAGGGGGAACCAGCGTGTTACCTCACCATCAAGCCGATCATCCTGAAAGGAAAATAATTCCAAGAGTTGTAACCCATCATCGCTGAAGTGCTCCGTCTTGCCATGTCTTTTCCCGGCTCGAAAATTCTCAACCCTTCGCTTCGTTCCATCATCGTGGAAGTAGATCCACTCACCGTCTGCCAGGCCATCGGAGTCATAAAACGCCTGCTTCACCAGTTGTCCGTTTTCAGCGTACCATTTCCAATCTCCGACACGATTATTTTCTTCGTACAGACCTTCTTTCCAGAGCTTGCCATTCGGGTACCACTCTTTATAGGGTCCATGGAAACGATTGGGACCATTGCGATAAAAATGAATTGTCAGTTCACGATGTGGGCGACCATTTTTAAACGACTGCTCGACTTTCTGTGAGCGGATAAATTGCGGCGTATTGTTGATGTTACCTACTTGGCTTAAGGCCAGGATCGGCTCCGGATTGATCAGCTCCTCGAGCGACTCTGCTTCGGTCTTCGGTGGGGCAGAAGCCACCTCATCGGTCAGTGCCTCCGACTGCGGGGAAGCATCCTGCGTCTCGCTCCCACACCCGGACAGGACTATTACGCATAGACAAAGTATCGCAATAAAAATTCTACTGTTCATCGCACCTTGATTGTTGGTTCATCAGATTAAATGGGTCGCTCCGCCCTTGAATCGAGCCATCCGAGGGGGTTGGCCACGCAAACTTGGCTATGCTTACCAGTAAAATAGATCCGCCATGATGACATATCTCAGTTTCCCGGTCCATTGGCGGGGAAACCCTAGATATTGTAAGGAGCCATCGCTCAAGTGGCCACCAGGTGCATTACCGAGAGACCCCGTCTCCCTCACTTTTCGCGGGGCGACCGGGATGATGGCGACGGTTAAAAATGGATGGATCGAAAGGGTCTCGGGGACGAAATGTGGTAGCCGCGTGTGGTTTACCAAAGTGAGGTCCCGTGTCGCGATCAGCTCTCTTGTGGAGCTCTGCCCAGTTAAATAACGTTTCAGACCCAACGGTATCCGAATTCCGTTCTTGGTCGCCCGTAATGGAGAACGCGACAGGGGACGGCGGTTGCCCCCCAATTTCGTGGTTTGAAAAATGCCGTACCCAAGCTGAAAGTCGCCGGGCGGTCAATGAATCGCGCGCCCAGGTTCGCCTTTTGGCATCCCGCTGTGGTGCGGTGAAGTGCGGCGTTTCCGCGAAGTGAAGCAATGGACTTTTGTGTGCATTCTCCTGATCAATCCAACGCAATACGGATTGCAAATTACGAAGCGTGACTCGTTGTGAAGGCTGTTGCCCGCGCGCACTGCGGTGCAGAAGGAATTGATTGTCTCCCCCCAAGCCATGGCAACCACGCGCGCCGCAACTGTTAAGAAGGATGGGTTGAATAACTCGCGTAAACGTCTCCACGACTTGCGACGGCATCTGATCAAATAACGCTTCGAGTTCTTCGGCATCAGATTGCGCAGCGTTCGGCGTCTCCCCTGTCGTATCCGGTGTTCCTCGCGCCTTCGCAAGTTCCAGTTGTCGACGAATCAAATCAATTCGAGGATGGTCTGGTCGTTTGAACATGCCTTCCTCAAGTTGTGACCGCGCCTCGCGAAATAAATTTTCATCGAGGCACCATTGGGCGAGTTGCAAATGGTCAGACGCTTCCCCAAATCGAATCTGATGTTGTAAGTAGCGGTAGGCTTCTTGAAGATCGTGACAAATATGCTCGACCTGATCCCGCTGCAGCCTGATTTCGCTGTGAGGTTGTGTAATCAAGTAGCGTTCGCCGTAGAGCGCAATCTCGCCGCGGAGAACCTGCCGGTTTTTAAGCAGAATAACCCGGCCCTCGGTGAAAGTTTCTTCGGCAAACATTTTCAGCGAAAAGCATCCGAGAATGACCAACATCCAGAATGCCATGAAACAACGCCGAGAATGCAACGGGATCATGCTGATATGCATGGTGTGAGTCTGACTGAATAAAAAGATAGCTCGAATTCCAGGGGAGAAGTGCCACAACGTGGCGACAGAGCGTAGTTAACCGATTATGAAGAGGTCAAGATGATAATATCTCTTGAACTTTGATTGATCTGGCGACGCGGGGATCAAAGGGGGGTACCGGCGATGGCTTGCGTTGCAGTATCTTGCTAGCAATTCATGCGATATCCATGCTTGTCACGTGCAAAGCGTTCAGACGGTGTTGAATTCGTGCCAAATGCTCCTGTGGACCTTTTTCTACATAAGAATCCGAAGGGGACATCTCAGGTTTGGTTTGCCGCTCTGGTAGGACAAAAATGAACGAAACAAGGAACATTCGATGCTATACGACCAACGGAAGCGGGCTCTCATCGCTTCGATTGGAGGATCGTCCCGCCTCGCTATCGCTGGATTCGGATCAGGTGCGCGTCGGCGTTCATGCGGTTTCGCTTAATTATCGCGATCTGTTGGTTGCCCGGGGAGCATATGGCGGTCCGCAAAACCCTCCCATTATTGCGGCTTCCGATATGGCAGGGGTCGTGCTCGAAGTCGGCAGTCAGGTGGACTCGGTAAGGGTCGGACAGCGTGTAATCAATGCTCCCGTGCCGGCTTGGCTTGATGGCAGGCTTCAACGAACCTGGTCTCGCTCCTTTGTAGGCGGGCAGGGAACCGACGGTGTTCTGGCGGAAGAGGTGATTTACCCAGCCTCTGGTTTGGTATCCGCTCCGCTTAACACGTCGCATGAGGAGGCCGCTACGCTGGTGGTCGCCGGATTGACTGCGTGGGCTGCTATGGTCACGCACGGGGCGGCCAAGCCCGGGCAGTGGGCGCTGATCCACGGGACGGGCGGAGTAGCAATATTTGCGGCACAGCTGGCAGCTTTGCTCGGGGTACACGTGATTCAAACCACTTCAAATCCGGAAAAGGCCCGCCGACTCAAGGAAAAATTTGGCGTTGCGGAGACACTCGATTATCGCGACGAAAGCTGGCCTGATCAGGTCCGCGAAATCACATCCGGTCACGGCGTTGATATCATTGTCGAATTGGCCGGTGGCAGTTCGCTCGGAAGATCCATCGAGGCGTGTAACTATGGGGCAAAGGTGGGCGTGATTGGCGTTCTGGACGGCCTCGAAAGTTCATTGAACGTGTTTGCACTCATCATGCGTCAAGTTGCTTTGCGCGGTATCTATATGGAATCGGTCGCAGAATTGGATCGTTTTGCACGTGCGGTGGAGGCCGGAAAATTGACACCGGTCATCGATCGAGTTTTCGAATTCAAGGACGCTCAGGCCGCCTACGCACATCTTGAAAGTCAACAACACTTTGGAAAAGTTGTGATTCGGGTTTGTGACGCTTGAGGTCGCTGAGAGTTTCGAACTCCTCCCACAATAACCCTGAGCACCGCCAGAGAGGTTGTCGTTGACAGTCAGCACGCTGTGTCTGAGAATGATTCAATCATTCCGCAGCCAAAGGGCATGAGCAAGTAAATGGCAAATCGTTCTCAATCAGAGAAAGTATCTCCCCCAAGCAGACGTTTTGAGGGGAAAACTGTCGCGATCACGGGCCCCAGTTTGCACGGGATTGGTGGTTCCATTGCCATTCGGATGGCCGAAGAGGGCGCGGCATTAGTATTGCTCGGCCTAGAGGAACCCTCTGCGCTCATTGAACAACTTCGGACATTTGAATGCAAAGTTTTTTATTGCAAGTGCGATGTGGCAGATACGGCGTCCGCAGGTGCAGCCCGCGACGCAATCGATGACTCAAGCATTGAGATTGATGTCCTTGTGAACAATGCCGGAGTGGATTGGTCCAGCCCGTTTCATTTAATGGACGAAAAGCAATGGCGTGAAATTCTAGAGGTCAATTTTGCTGGCGTTATGCGGATGAGCCAGGCAATGTTACCGAAGCTAGAAAAGCGGAAGGGTGTTATCGTCAATATTTCTTCCGCAACAGGATGCGCCGGAGCTGTGGGGCTGGCAGCGTACGGTGCGAGCAAGGCGGCCGTCAACAGTCTAACCCAGTCATTGGCCGCGGAGTATGCAAAAAAGAAAGTGCGAGTTGTCGGTGTTGCCCCAGCATTGGTTCGCACGCCGATGGTTGCCCCCTATGTTGAGAATGTGACGGCGGAAGACTGGGATACCATCC
>JAYYJN010000072.1:0-5265 GCA_036146215.1 Planctomycetota bacterium | reverse complement strand
ATCAGTTCCTCGACGGTGATATTGCCATGCCCACGATCTATGGACGAGTGCTTACTGCAGATGAGGTGCGGCATCGGTTTAGGCTCCGTGCACTTAAATCTCCCACGCCAGAGAAGCTGTTAGCTTGCTGGCCGCTGGCAGAGGAGTCTGGCGAAGGAATAAAAGATTCAAGTGAAAACGACCGCGTAGGTCGAATTATTAACCACGCGACGTGGCAGGTGGGCGGCCCGTCATTCCGAGCCGAGTCGATCCAGCGATACGGACAGAATTATGATCCATCACAAGACGGAAATCGGGGTCACGCCTTGAGATTCTGCAGTGATGATCTTATCGATTGTCGCTGGCAAGAATCTCACCGTTTAAACATACCATCCGATGCCCCGAGTGGGGTATATGTTGGCCGCTTCTCCTATGATTGGGACAATAAGCCGATGCAATATGATTGCACTTTTATTGTTCGCCGCCCTGGCGATCGGAAGCAATCGCCAGTGCTGATGATTTGCAGCACGTCGACATGGTTGGCTTACAATTGTGCTCCATTCCCGCGGCCGCGACCGGCGGGCCGTGACTGGAATGCTCCTAGCCTGCCTGGGGCGCCGACCTATTGCTGCTACCACAATCATCGTGCCGGTCAACCTACCTATTACCTTGGTGTAAATAGACCCTGGCCGGGCGCCGGTGCCGACAATTTGTTTAGCCCCAAAGAGGTAGATTACAGTCACCTGATGCGCGGCGAATTATTTACCCATCGCTGGCTTGATGGAGTATATGACGACGCAGCTCGCTATCAATACGATGTAGTGACCGATTGGGATCTGCACAATAATCCTGCGCTTCTTGACGGGTATAGCGTTGTGATCGTAAACGGTCACAGTGAATACTGGTCAGCTGAAGCGTTTACAGGTTTGGATCGCTATCTCAGCGGGGGCGGCAATTTGATGGTTATGAGTGGCAATACGTTTTTCTGGCGGACCAGCTACAACGCAGATGGATCAGTGATGGAATGTCGCAAATACGACGCGAGGATTGGTGGTCGGCGTTCTGCACCGATGGGTGAAACATGGCATAGTCAGGATGGCCGTCGCGGAAGCCTGCTCCGAGAATGCGGGTATCCCGAATATCATTATGTCGGCCTCGCGTGTATCGGCTGGGATGGTCTCCAGAAGAAAGAAGACTATGGAATATTCTATACGAGCGATGCATCTCATTTCCTCTTCCATGAGCCCGAAAATGTCGGCTTAAAAAACGGCGATACATTTGGGCACGCGCCCGATGGAGGACTTCCTCACGCTGTTGGGCATGAGTGGGACGTGCGTTTGCCGACATTAGCAGCGGTTACGACGCACATTCCACGGGGAGCGATCCTTCCGGATGATGAACCCGCTGGAATAGTGACCTTGGCTGCAGGATATAGGCCGGCCGGCGGCGGTACGTTTGATTACTTCACAAATCCGGCCCGAACCACTGACGGTGTTTCGGCAGAAATGATTTACTGGCAGCGTCCGAACGGAGGTAACGTGCTTCACTTCGGCGCGATTGCAATCGGTTGGGCACTCTCTAAGGATCCAAAATTATCTGCAATCGTGCGAAACGCGATGCACCATTTTGGGGTTCCACAGATCGAAGCAGATAAAGCGTGATCATGCGTTTCTTGATGAGGGCGAAAATAAATTTCGTCAATATCGATTGACAGGGATAGCGAATGTCTACCGACGATAATGGCTGGCAGCGGTTCAGGGGCTGGACCATCTGGGCTGTGGCGACCCTGTTTCCGATTTACCAGCTGGCAATTCAAATTGGTTACGGGTCGCTCGAAAAAGGCATTACTCAGGACTTAAGCTTATCGCTGGTTCAATCGAGTCTGTTATCGGGTTCTTTTCTATTGACCTATGCGGTCATGCAAGTTCCAGCAGGATTGCTTCTTGATCGATTCAGTCCTCGGTTGCTGTTGGGGTGCTCCGCACTCCTATGTGGTGCCGCGGCTGCCGGTTTCAGTCGAGCGGACTCGTTTTTCGGTGCGTTGCTTTTTCGTGCTGCCCTCGGCTGCTTTGCTTCCTTCGGCTTCCCCGGAGCCGGGTTACTGGCGCGTCGATGGATTACCGGGGGAATGTTTGTACTAGCCATGGGTCTGATCGATTTCTTTTTTGGTCTCGGAGCAGTCGGGGGTGAAGCTGGTTTTGCGATGATGCACTCAGTTGGCGTCACGTGGCGACAGATAATGGACATGCTGGCGATCGCAGGACTGGTGATTGGAGTTCTTTGCTTTACTTGGATACGCGATCGTCCCCGAGGTACTCCCGATCGATCAGAAAGGGTTCATATTGGGGATGCAGTTTCAGTTCTGTGTAGGAATAAACGGGTCCTTCTGGCACTTACCTATTATGGTGGCATGATCGGAGCGGCATTTGGGTTTGGAGGATTGTGGGACATTCGGCTCCAGGGCGCATTTGGATTTAACGAGACGGAGGCAGTCGATCTGAACAGCTGGATCTTTGTTGGCCTTGCGATTGCAGCGCCTCTCTCCGGGATTCTGGCCGACCACCTTACCTCGCGCAAGCCACTCCTGATGGTCGGTTCGATTGGCGCGCTGTGTGGTGTCGCTGGATTGATTTTCATTCCGCTGGTTATTCCCTATTGGGCGTTGGTTGCGAATTTGTTGCTGACCGGGCTATTTTTAGGAACGAGTGTGGCAATATTTGGTGTGGCGTGTGATGCCGTTCCGGCACGATATGCGGGAACCACCATTGCGTTGGTCAACGGCGGGGGTTGCTTGGTGGGCGCAGCGTTACAGATAATCCCGGGATTATTGATTGGTCCAGGTGATTGCCACCCTCTGGAGGCTTACCAGCAGGTGTTGACCATCTATGTTGCGGTCTTGCTTGCATCGACGGTTGCTGCGGCGGTCTCCGACTTTTGACCGATTATCATCTCGATCGGAAGGCAGGTTGAACGATTTACGGTTGTTGGTCGTTGCTCCGGGATTCTATTCAGCGTCTGTGAAAATGCGCTCGTACGCGCGATAGTGTGCCGCTTCACTTGGACTACATCCGACCGATTCGGCGAATTCCAGTACATCAGACACATTATCCGCTACACGTTGACGCGTCATTTCCTTTGCCTCGATGCACTTCGTTTGATGGACAGCATTTTGCTCATTCGAAACATTCGATGTCAGCTCAACGAATGCAGCGATTGCACCGCCCGGATTTGCAATGATATCTGGTATAACCTCGATGCCCTGTTGATAAAGTAGATCTCTGGCTTCAGAGGTCGTCGGGTTATTTGCTCCCTCAACAACGGCCCAGCTACGGATTGTTTTGGCATTGTCCGCGCGGATAACATTTTGAACCGCGCAGGGAACTAATACGTCAACCGATTGAGTGAGAATGGAAGATAGCGTCTGTTTAGTGAATCCCCATTCGGGCAAAAGACGGTTCGTTTTCTCAAATTGCATTTGGGCAATGGCATTTAAAAGATCTCCCGAGATCGGATTCTCACTCACCCAACATCCGTCCACCCGTGGATCGGCAAGTGCAACGACATGCATGCCTAATTCCGCCGCGTACCGGCAGACCGCAGCACCCATTGCGCCTAAACCCTGAATAGCAACTCTAGCGCCAGAGAGGCCGTGCTGTCTTCGCTCAAGCAGTGTCGCGGCGGCCACCGCCACTCCCAGACCAGCAATTCCCTCCTGATCATAATTTGTTCCACCCAATTCGAGGGGCTTTCCGGTAAATGCATCCGGTTGCCCCAATTCATCCAACGCCCAATGGCAATGAATCGGTCGGGCACCGATGTCAAATCCGAATCCGCCCCACAAGCCCCCATTACTGCGGAGCATCGGTGACGCTAATTGTACAAAACGGCGATAAGTGCGCTCAAAATCAGGTGCATCCACATCTCCCCGCAGTCCCGATTTCGCCCCGCCGAGTGGCAGCCCCGCGGCCGCATTTTTTAAGGATTGGGTCCGAGCCAACATCCTTACCTCATCTAAAGTCAGGTCAGGGCGAATTCTCGTTCCGCCCTTACCGCACCTCCCTAGCGGCCCATTTATCGCATTTTGCGTGCACCAGACGACCACATGCCCCTCAACATCATGATCGGGATCACGAATCGTGAGTTCCGCTTCCGGTTCAAGGGCATTAAACCGTTGCTCCAACTCGAAAAAGGATCGTCGGAAAGACGCTATTCCAGGAACCATGGTTAGTCTCGAAAACAGTGTTAAGAAACGTCACACAATATTCCACGAGGTTATTTGCTGCCTCGATCCGTGTGTGAAGTGTAGGTGCTTTCAAAAATGCGATCGGCATTACCGGCCTCAAAACCATCTCGTCGATGAGATCGGGTAAGATCGTCCTTCGGCAGACTGGCATGTTCGGCCAGCGGTAGTCTTTCAGCGAATTCAACATAAGATCCCGAAATCGAATGTTTTTCGATTTGGTCCTTTCCAACGCGGAACTCACTTTCAATAACCTGAGCAACCGTGCTGCTTTGTTTCAACAACCCATCGTCGGATATTTTGATTGTTCCACCTGAGTCATTTAATTTAACTCCGATAGATTCTAAAAAAGCATTAAAAGATTCAATCGTGTTATAAGCCTCGGAAAGATCATGAACACTGATTGTAAAATGGTTTAGATAATATCGGTTATAAAGTGCCCATGCCGCATACTCGCTTTCCTCAAGCAGTCGTTCGTAATGATCCCAGGTGAGTAACTCCCATAATGAGCTATGTAAAAATTTGTCGACCTGCTGCCATTTATCTAAGGCGATTTGCTCGACAGGATCACCTTTTACCACCTTGGTGTAACTGCGGATTATATTCTGTGCTTCAACACTGAGTTCATCGACGCATAACTCACTGATAAAAATTCGAGGATAATGATCCTCCGGTGGCGCATACCAATAAGCGTCAAGTTTTTTTTCGTCAAATCGATATTTGTCGCGCTTCGTATACCCATATGCCAGGAATATCTTTTCCAAGGAGGCGATACCGAGATGCTCGACTCCAATGGTGCGGAAGGCCACGTGGTCGTTTGCGACGTCTTCTGCGGAGTGAATGACCTGGCGGTCAATAAGTGCAGATATGATCCGTTCAACATCTGGGACACGCTCACGGTAACGTCGCATCAAACCATGCAGTGTTTGATCCAGTCCGGGACAAATATCCATCGCTTAATCCCCCGTTAAAGTTTGTTATTGCTTAGCGGTGTACCCAAGTTTAAGTTCTTGGGCACGGTTCGCAACCGGCACATAATCTCACAT